>NZ_JBHUMP010000010.1:0-153398 GCF_042685005.1 Sulfitobacter aestuarii
AATACAGGCTGTCAGAGATACCCTCGCGGCGACATAACGCCGAGATGCTTTCCTCCCCGCGCAATCCGGCCAAAACAATGCGGATCTTCTCCTCCGCCGAGTAGGTCTGGCGGGTCTTGCGGCGGAGGTTTTTGACCAGCTTGTCAGCTGCGTCTTTCGATGTTCCGGGCTTCTTGTTCATCTTCGCTCCTTAACGGCTACGATGAACCAGAAACCCTCCGTTGTTCAAATCATCAAATCTGTCCCACAGGCGCTGACGTCAGACAACCAATGAGATTCTGATGGCGACAAGGATGGTGGCAATGCGTTATGTTTTACGAATTAAGTATATAAAATCAACTACATAAGCCATATATTGGCGGAGACGAAGGGATTCGAACCCTCGAGACCCTTCCGGGCCTACTCCCTTAGCAGGGGAGCGCCTTCGACCACTCGGCCACGTCTCCACTGACGCGTATAGCCAAGCGTGGGTCGGGAGTACAAGGCGAAATCTTCGGTCCGGGGAAATATCTTGCGTGGCGGCGTCTTTAGGCGTCCTGCTCGGCATAGAAGTGGCCGATCGGTGGGGCATTGCAGGAAGCCGTGTCGGCCCTGCGCGTCACTTGCGGGTTCTGCAGTAACTCTCGCCGGATCTCTCGCTGCAAAGTCAAACAAGCCGCCGGGCCTGATGGTTTGGCGGCTTGCTCAGGCGCGCGGGCCGGTTCAGAGACAGGCGCGCAGCAGTGCCGTGGTGTTCTCCGCATTCATCTCGATCGGATTGCCGCCGGTGCTCGGGTCGTTGAGCGCCGAGGCGACAAGGGCGTCGATGTCGGGATCCCTGATGCCAAGCTCACCGAGCGATGCCGGGATCCCAAGCTGCCGGTTCAGCTCCCCGACGAAATCATAGAACCCGTCGAACCCCCCCTCGATGCCGAGATAGGCCGCCGCCCGTGCCAGCCTGCCCTCGATCGCCGGACGGTTGAATTTCAGCACCTGCTGCATCACCACGGCATTGGTCGTGCCGTGATGCGTGTGATGCACCGCGCCGATCGGGTGGCTCAACGCATGGATCGCGCCGAGTCCCTTCTGGAACGCCGTGGCGCCCATCGCGGCGGCAGACATCATCTGGCCGCGTGCCTCGATATCATTGCCATCGGCATAGGCGCGCGGCAGATATTCCTTGACCAGCCGCAAGCCTTCCAGCGCGATGCCCTGGCTCATCGGGTGATAATGCGGCGAGCAATAGGCTTCGAGACAATGAGCAAAGGCATCCATGCCGGTACCCGCGGTGATGCTCCTGGGCATGCCGACGGTCAGCTCGGGGTCACAGATCACCACGGCGGGCAGGATCTTGGGGTGGAAGATGATCTTCTTTTCATGGGTCTGCGAATTGGTGATCACACTGGCGCGGCCCACTTCGGAGCCAGTGCCCGCCGTGGTCGGCACCGCGACAATCGGGGCGATGGCATCGGCATCGGCACGGGTCCACCAATCGCCGATATCCTCGAAATCCCACAGGGGGCGGCTCTGCCCGGCCATGAAGGCCACCACCTTGCCAAGGTCGAGCCCGGAACCGCCGCCAAAGGCGATGACACCGTCATGCCCGCCATCGCGATAGGCCTTTACCCCGGCCTCGACATTCTGCTCGGTCGGGTTCGGATCAACCTTTGAGAACATGGCGCGGCCAAGCCCCGCCGCCTCCATCAGATCAAGCGTCGCAGCGGTGATCGGCAGGGCGGCGAGGCCCTTGTCGGTGACCAGCAGCGGCTTCTTCATACCCGCGGCGGCACAGGCCTCGCCGATTTCCGAGATGCGGCCCGCACCCAAGCGGATGGCGGTGGGATAGGACCAGTTTGCGTAAAGAGACATGGGCTCAGGCTTTCTTGAGGTGGTAGGATTTCGGACGGGTCAGGGCGTGATAGCCCAATTCGGAGAGGCCGGCACCGCGGCCGGTCTGTTTGCAGCCTGTCCAGCACAGCGCCGGATCGAGATAATCGGCGCGGTTCATGAACACGGTGCCGGTTTCGAGCTGCGCACCGATCTCGTTGGCGGCGTCAAGGTCGGCGGTAAAGATCGCGGCGGTCAGACCGAACTTGCTGTCATTCATCAGCGCGATGGCTTCCGCATCGTCCCTGACCGGCATGATGCCGACCACCGGGCCAAAGCTTTCGTCGCGCATCACCCGCATGTCATGTGTCACATCCGTCAGCACCTGCGGCGTCAGATAGGCGCCGCCGTCATCCGCCGCCATCGGTGCGATATGCGCCTTGGCCCCCGCCGCCACGGCCTCGTCAATCTGCGCGCGCACTTCGCGGGCGAAACGCACATTGGCCATCGGGCCAAGCGTCGTGGCTTCCTCCAGAGGGTTGCCGAGGTTCAGGGCCTTGACCCAATCGACCGCTCTGGCGGCGAAATCATCGTAAAGGCTCTCATGGACATAGATCCGCTCGATCCCGCAGCAGCATTGCCCGGCGTTGAACATCGCCCCGTCCATCAACGTATCAACCGCCGCGTCGAGGTTTGCATCCGCCCGCACATAGGCCGGGTCCTTGCCGCCGAGCTCGGTCGCCACGCCGGTAAAGGTGCCCGCCGCAGCGCGCTCCATCGCCTGCCCGCCACCGACCGAACCGGTGAAATTGATGAAATCGAAGGCGTTCTCGGCGATCAGTGCCGAGGTCGTGTCATGGTCGAGCACGATGTTCTGAAACACGTCCTCGGGCACTCCTGCCGCATGATAGGCCTCGGCGAGATGTTCGCCGACCAGAATGGTCTGCGCCGCATGTTTCAGGATCACCACATTGCCCGCGATCAGCGCGGGCGCGATGGTGTTGTTGGCGGTCATGTAGGGGTAATTCCACGGCGCCACGACGAAGACCAGACCATGCGGTTCGCGCAGGATCTTGCGGCTGAAACCGGCGCTGTCCTCGATCACCTTCGGCGCCAGCGCCTCTTCGGCGATCTTCGCCATATGGCTCGCGCGTTCCTGCAAGCCGCCGAATTCACCGCCATAGCGGATCGGGCGCCCCATCTGATGCGCCAGTTCCTCGGTCATCCGGTCCTTGCTGCGCTCGATCTCGCCAAGCGCGCCCATCACCAGATCGATGCGTTCCTGCAGGGGCCGTGCCGCCCAGGCCTTCTGCGCCGCGCGGGCGCGCTTTACCGCGCCCAGCGCTGCATCCTTGCTCAGGCACTCACGCTCGGCATAGACCGATCCGTCGATCGGCGAGATACATTTTGTCGTGCTCATCATCAGGCCCTTTCAAAGCCACGGGCGATTTCCCAATCGGTCACCACCCGGTCAAATTCTTCCAATTCCCATTCCCCGGCCCGGGTATAATGGTCAACCACGTCTTCGCCCAATGCTTCGCGCAGGAAGGTCGAGCCGCGCAGGTTCACGACGGCGCTCCGCAGGTTCTGCGGTATGTCACCGGCCTTGGCATCCTCATAGACATCGCCCTTGGTCGGGGCGGCGAGGGTCATCTTCTCCTCGATTCCCCTGATCCCGGCGGCCAGCATCACCGCCTGCGCCAGGTAGGGGTTGAGATCCGAGCCGCCGATCCGGCACTCGACCCGCACACCCTTGGTCCCTGCCCCGCAGAGCCGGAAACCGGCGGTACGGTTGTCCACCGACCAGACCGTCTTGGTCGGCGCGAAGGTGCCCTTGGCAAAGCGCTTGTAGCTGTTGACGTAGGGCGCCAGGAAATAGGTGTAATCCGGCGCATAGGCGATCAGCCCGGCCATGTAATGCTTCATCAGTTCCGACATGCCGAGGCTGTCGTCACTGTCAACGAACGCCGGCTCGCCATGCTGCCACAGCGACTGGTGCACATGGCTCGATGAGCCCGCGCGGTTGTGATGCCATTTCGGCAGAAAGCTCGCGGCATGGCCCTGCTGCCAGGCGATCTCCTTGATTGCGTGTTTGGCGATGCTGTGATAATCGGCGCAGTCGAGCGCGGCGGAATAGCGAATGTTGAGCTCTTCCTGCCCGGCCTCGGCCTCGCCCTTGGAATTCTCGATCGGCACTCCGGCGGCAAACAGATGATTGCGCACCGGCCGCATCACCGCCTCTTCCTTAGTGGTCTGGAAGATGTGGTAATCCTCGTTATAACCGCTGATCGGCTCCAGATCACGGAAACCACCCCGACGGATCTCATCGAAAGACTTGGCGAACAGGAAAAACTCCAGCTCGGTCGCCATCATCGCGTCAAAACCAAGCGCCTTGAGATGGGCGATCTGCTTTTTCAGCACCGCGCGCGGCGAATGCGGTACCGGCGCATGGGTGTCGTGATCCAGCATGTCGCAGAGCACCATCGCCGTACCCTCAAGCCAGGGCACCGGGCGGATCGTTTCCAGATCCGGCTTCATCACGTAATCGCCGTAGCCCGCCTGCCACGAGGTCGCGGCATAGCCCTCGGGCGTGGCCATTTCGAGATCGGTGGCGAGCAGGTAATTGCAGCAATGGGTCTCGCGGTACGAAGTCTCCACAAAGTTCACCGCATGAAACCGCTTGCCCATCAGGCGGCCCTGCATGTCCACCGTGCAGACCAGAACCGTGTCGATCACCCCGTCGGTGACCTGATTTTTGAGGGTGTCGAAAGAAAGCGTGCCGGGCATGTTCTCGTCCATTCCTGAAAGATCGGGGGCCGCCCGCAGGACCGCCCCCGGTAGGGTTTAGGCCTTGCCGTAGCGGTAGGGCCGTCCGGCCTTGACCATGTCGGCATTGTATTTCTTGAGGATTTCGACCACCCGCGCCTTGACCGGGCTTTCGGCGGCGATCTCGTCCCAGAACTCGAGCGCGGCGTCTTCGACCGTCTGCCATTCCTCATCCGGGATCGTCGTCAGCTGCATCTTTTCGCCATTGACCCGCAGCGAGGCTTCGCCACCCCAATACCACCATTGGCGGTAGTAATGCGACTGGTCCATGCAAACCCGCAGCAGCTCCTGCAGATGCGGCGGCAGCTCGTTCCAGCGTTCCATAT
Source organism: Sulfitobacter aestuarii (assembly GCF_042685005.1). NCBI lineage: Bacteria > Pseudomonadati > Pseudomonadota > Alphaproteobacteria > Rhodobacterales > Roseobacteraceae > Sulfitobacter > Sulfitobacter aestuarii. Next base: position 4,959 of record NZ_JBHUMP010000010.1, read on the forward strand.
TGGCAAAGAACGACCCGGCCCAGGCACCGGAAATGTTGTTGGTCAGGAAGTAATTGGTCACATCGGCCCAGCCCACCGTGTAATCCTCGGTGATGCCCGACCACGCGATGCCATCAAGCTCGCCGGTCTGCACCGCGACCTCGATGTCCTCCCAGGGCAGGTTGACCGGCACCACACCGAATTGCGCCATGAAGCGCCCGGCGGTCGGGAAGGTGAAGACCCGCTTGCCTTCGAGATCCTTCAGAGAGCGGATCGGATCCTTGGTGGCGAAATGACACGGATCCCAGGCCCCGGCGGAGATATGCTTGACCCCGAGCGCGGAATATTCCTCGTCCCAGATCTCATTCAGACCGTATTGGTTGAACAGCACCGGCACGTCGAGCGAATAGCGCGAGGCGAAGGGGAAGTAGCCGCCGAAGACGGTCACATCGGTGGGTGAGGCCATGGAATCGTCATCCGACTGCACCGCGTCGATGGTGCCGCGCTGCATCGCCTGGAACAGCTCGCCCGTCGGCACCAGCTGATCGGCGAAATAGAGCTCGATCTGCATCTCCTCACCGGCGATCTTGTTGAAACTGTCGATCGCGGGCTTGATCACATGCTCGGCCAACGCTGCACCGGCATAGGTCTGCAGGCGCCAGGTGATCTTGGATTGCGCCAGCGCCGGCGCGGCCAGCCCGGCAGCGGGCAGGATCGCGGCGCCCTTGATAAACTTACGTCTGGTTGTCATGTCATCTCTCCTTTGTAGAATGATTGCCGTCTTGGCGCGGCTTTCGGGGGAATTATTGGCCGTAGATGTAACCGGGCAGCCAGGTGGCGATGCCGGGGAAGACCATCACCAGCACCAGCGCGAGGACCATGACCAGCACGAAGGGGGTAATCGAGCCGTAGATGTCGCGCAGCGAGATCTCTGGCGGGGCCATGGCGCGCATCAGGAACAGGTTATAGCCGAAAGGCGGTGTCATATAGGCAATCTGCGTGGTGATCGTGTAGAGGATCCCGTACCAGATCAGGTCGAACCCGAGCGCCCCGACAAGCGGCACGTAGAGTGGCGCGACGATCACCAGCATCGCGGTGTCATCGAGAAACGTGCCCATCAGGATGAAGCTGAGCTGCATCAGGATCAGGATCATCCACGGGGAAAGATTGAGCCGCTCGGTGAACAGCCCTTCGATCGCCTTGACCGCCCCAAGCCCGTCGAACACCGCCCCGAAGGCCAGCGCCGCGAGGATGATCCACATGAACATGCAAGTGATGCCGAGCGTATTGCGCACCGAATTCTCGAATACTTCGCGGGTCATCCGCAGCTTCAGCACCGCCGCAAGAAAAGCCGCTAGCGCGCCGATTGCCGAACTTTCGACAAGGCTGGTCCAACCATTGACGAAGGGCACCATCATGGTTGCGAAAATGATCAGCGGCAGCAAGCCCGCACGCAGCAGCCGGAGCTTCTCAGCGCGGGGGATGTCGCGCTCGGAGGCGTCCAGCACCGGCCCGAGCACCGGGTTCTTCCAGCAGCGGATCACGATATAGCCGATGAACATCGCCGCCATCATCAGCCCCGGCACCACACCTGCCAGCCACAGCTGCCCGACGGGCTGACGCGCGATCATCGCGTAAAGCACCAGCACCACCGAAGGCGGCACAAGGATGCCCAGGCTCGATCCCGCCTGGATCACTCCCGTCACCATGCGCTTGTCATAGCCGCGTTTCAGCAGCTCCGGCAAAGCGATGGTCGAACCGATCGCCATGCCTGCCACGCTCAGCCCGTTCATCGCCGAAATCAGCACCATCAGGCCAATCGTCCCGATCGCCAGCCCGCCGCGCAGCCCGCCCATCCAGACGTGGAACATCTTGTAGAGATCGTCGGCGATCTTGGATTCCGACAGCACATAGCCCATGAAGATGAACATCGGCAAGGTCAGCAGCGGATACCATTTCATCAGCTTCATCGCCGCCGAAAAGCCGATGTCATAGCCGCCCTTGTCTCCCCAGAGCAGCAGCGCCGCCACCACGGCGACAAAGCCGATCGCCCCGAACACCCGCTGCCCGGTCAGCAGCATCAGCATCATGGTCGCGAACATCAACGTCGCAATCACCTCATACGACATCAAATCGCCTCACCCTTGAGCCGCAGCATGTCTTTCAGCAACTCGGAAACACATTGCAGAAGCATCAGGAACAGCCCCAGGATCATCACCGACTTGATCGGCCACAGCCACGGGCGCCAGGCCGAGGAGGACGTCTCCATCCGCCCGATCTCCTCGCTGCCGGTCACCAGCCCGCCAAAGAACGAAAACGGCTCGGTACCCCAATAGCCCAGCGAATAGGCGGTCGAGCCGACAGCACCATAAAGCAGCACGCCGAGATAGAAGATCAGGAACAGCACTGTGATCAGGTCGGCCCAGGCCTTGCGGCGCGGCGACCATTCGCCATAGAGCAGGTCCATCCGCACGTTCGATCCCATCTGGATCGAATAGGGACCACCGAGGATATAATAGGCCACCATGGCGAACTGCGCCAATTCGAGGGTCCACAGCGACGGCAGGAAGAAGGTCTTGGAGACTGAAGACCACAGCAGGATCCCCATCAGCACGAAGATCCCGTACATGACGATCCGCCCGAGCCGCCGGTTCAGCGCATCGACGCCGTTGATGTAGGAATAGGCCAGTCTAATCATCGCGCGCGCTCTCCGTTTTCGCCAGCGCATCGGTCAGCCACTCGGCCAGCAGGTCGCCGAAAGACCGCTGCTGCGCCTCGCTGGCGATCAGGTCGTTGCGGATCTCGATCATCACGTTGAGATGGCCCATGCCCAACGCATGTGCTCGCAAGGTATGGGTGACCCCGTCCTGCGGCCCATAGGGCGCGTTGCGTTGCACGTCATGGCGGGTGTGTTCTGCCGCGCAGGCCAGCATCGCATCGGCGAGCCGCGCGTCACTGTCATGCAGCAGCCCGATTTCGACCTCTCGGGGTTGGTTATTGTAGACCGGCGTGAAACTGTGGATCGTCACGATCACCGGCGCCGTCCGTGCCGCCACTTCGCGTGCCAAGGCGTCGCGGAACGGCTGGTAATAGGTCGCGACCCGCGACGCGCGTGCCGCTGCGCTCAGCCCGACATTGCCCGGCACCGCGATCAGCTCACTGCGCGCGGGCACGGCATCCGGCGCTTCCGGCGGTCGGTTGCAATCATAAACCAACCGCGACACGCCGCCCGCGACCAAAACGGAATCGAGCAGCTCGGCCATCCGCAAAGCGACCCCGCGCGCGCCCGGATCCCAGGCGGCGTGGCTGTAGCGGTCCTGATCCGACAGGCCAAGCCGGTGCAGTTCGGGGGGGATATAGGCAGAGGCATGTTCGCAGACCAGCACCAGATCGCCCGGCGCCCCGGCCCAGTAAACCTCGACAATGTCATGGCTCCTGCCTTTTGGCATTGCGCTTCCTTCCCCCCTGTTGGAGCAACACTCGAACGCGCCTGCACCCATGTCAATGAATTTATGTACTGACACTTACATCTGCGCTAAACCTGTAACGGAAACCGTCAAGAAAGATGCACACATGGCCCAAGCTGACCTGACCATCGCCGAACGCATCCAGAATCACCTCGACAAAAAGCTGACCCGCGCCGAACGCCAGCTCGCCCATGCGATCCTCGAGAATTACCCGGCCAGCGGCCTCGGCCCGCTCTCGGCACTGGCCCGCAGCGCCGAAGTTTCCGGCCCGACGGTGCTGCGCATGGTCCAAAAGCTCGGCCTTTCCGGCTATCCCGAATTTCAGGCCGCCCTGCGCGAAGAACTCAGCGCCAAGGCCCAGAACCCGATCGCCAAATACGACACCCGCGCCGAAGGCCTGCCCTCGGATCACGTGCTCAACCGCTTCACCGAGGCGGTAACCGACAACATCCGCCATTCGCTGGCGCAGATTGAACCCGAGGCTTTCGATGCCGCCTGCGCGCTGATCGCCGACCCGTCGCGCGGCGTACATATCGTCGGCGGCAGGATCAGCCATACGATCGCGGAATATCTCTACCTGCACATGCAGGTCATCCGCCCTGGCGTCAGCCATATCCAATCGACCTCCAACACCTGGCCGCATCACCTGCTCGACGCGCTGGCGGGCGATGTCTTCGTGATCTTCGACATGCGCCGCTATGAGAACAACACGCTGAAACTGGCGGAAATGGCCCATGACCGGGGGGCCAAGATCATCCTCTTCACCGATCAATGGCGCTCGCCGGTCCATGCCCTGGCCGACATCTGCCTCAGCTCACGGATCGTCGTGCCCTCGGCCTGGGATTCGCTGGTAACGCCGATGCTGCTGGTCGAGACGATGATCTCGGCGGTGCAGGACATCCTCTGGCAGGACACGCGACACAGGATGGAAGTGCTCGAAGACATGTTCGACCAGACCAAGCTGTTCCGCAAATTCACCTGAGCGGGCGCCCCGCGGCACCGCTTTGTCGGAGGTACGGGAGGGCGAAGCCACATTCCCGTGACCAGCCTCACACAGCCATTGCCGGGACAACGGCGGCGCGGGCGATCCCGTCTCGTCCCGCACCGGTCCGAACTCCCAAACCGTCACGGCAGGGTGAGAGCTTGTGCTTTGCCTTTGCGGCTCCGAACGACCAGTGTCACATCAGCGACGGCCCTGTCGCTGTCGTCTCCGCCATCCTTTCACGCAGGAGGAATTTCCGTGAAACTGCTCATCACCAGCCTCGTTCTCGCCCTGCTCGCCAGCACCGCGAGCGCCGGGAACTCGGACCGCTACAATGACATGCGGCTCGACACGTCGAGACCGGCGCAGAACGCCGAAACCGCTCGCCCCGAGACGACGGGCCCGGCCGTCACCCGCCGCGCATCGCCCGATCGGCGCCTGCCCCGGAATGCGGTCCGCAGTCCCGACAACCCGACGCCCTTCTATGCCTATGATTCACCTTTCGGCGTCGGCCCGAACAACGACAGCCGCTGAGCCCGGCCCCGGCCAGACGAAAAGGGCTCCCGCCGGGAGCCCTCGTGTCGTGATACCTGTGATGCCGATAATCAGGTGTTGAACAGGAAATGCAGCACGTCGCCATCCTTGACGATATAGGACTTGCCCTCGGATCGCATCTTACCGGCCTCCTTGGCCGGATTCTCACCGCCGAGCGAGACGAAATCGTCATAGGCGATGGTCTCGGCGCGGATGAAGCCCTTCTCGAAATCGCCGTGGATCACCCCGGCGGCCTTCGGTGCCGAGGTGCCCGTCTTGATAGTCCAGGCCCGCGCCTCTTTCGGGCCGACGGTAAAATAGGTCTCCAGATGCAACAACTCGTATCCGGCACGGATCAGACGGTCGAGCCCGGCTTCCTTCAGTCCCATTTCCTCGAGGAACATCTCTGCCTCCTCGCGTTCAAGCTGCGAGATCTCCTCCTCGATCTGGGCGGAGATAACCACATGGGCATTGCCCTGCGCTGCTGCCATCTCGGCCACCCGCGCGGAGAATTCATTGCCCTCCGCCGCCTCGGATTCACCGACGTTGCAGACATAGAGCACCGGCTTGGTCGTGAGCAGCTGCAGCATCCGCCAGGCCTTGCGATCCTCGTCATCGACCTCGACCACGCGAGCGGGCTGGCCCTGTTCGAGCACGTCGAGCGCCCGACGCATCAGCCGTTCCTGCTGTACCGCTTCCTTGTCGCCGCCCCGCACCTTGCGCACGATGTTCTGCAACCGCTTCTCGATGCTCTCGATATCGGCGAGCATCAATTCGGTATCGATGGTCTCGGCATCGGCCACCGGATCGACGCGGCCCTCGACATGGGTCACATCGCCATCCTCGAAACAGCGCAGCACATGGGCGATCGCATCGACCTCGCGGATGTTTGCCAGAAACTGGTTGCCCAGCCCCTCGCCCTTGCTGGCGCCCTTCACCAGCCCGGCAATATCGACGAAGGTCATCCGCGTCGGAATGATCTGCTTTGACCCGGCAATCGCCGCGAGCCGGTCGAGCCGGGCATCCGGCACCGCCACTTCACCGACATTCGGTTCGATCGTGCAAAACGGAAAATTCGCTGCCTGCGCCGCCGCCGTGCGGGTCAGCGCGTTGAAGAGCGTCGATTTACCCACATTCGGCAGGCCGACGATGCCCATCTTGAATCCCATGATCGATCTCCACGTTCAGAACAGGCCGCTTCTAGTGGCCCGGACGCAGAGGCGCAAGCCGCGCCGCGCGGATCGGGCAGCGCTAATCGGCGCGCCTGTCCTGATGGGCCTGGTAGATCAGGATCCAGGCCAGCAGGATGAACATCGGATGGGTGAGACCGCCGGAAAAGATGATGGCGGGCACCCAGATCACGAAAACGACAATGCTGAGAATGACCCGGCCAATGAGCAGGATCGACAGCGGCGGCAGGAACAGGGCGAGGACATAATTCATGCCACCCCAGATAGGGTGTCCGCGTCCGAAGGGAAGCCCCCGGCGTCGCCGGGAGCGGAAAATTGCGATTTTCCGCACCGGAATTTTCAAGAAATTCCGTCACCCACCGCAGAGGTCCTCCATTGATTTCCGCCGTCATATTCGGCATTCCCTGAACAACATTGCAGAAGGCAGCCTGACATGACCCGTATCGACGCCAAATTCGCCGATCTCAAATCCCGCGGCAAGAAGGCCTTTGTCGCCTATGTGATGGCCGGAGACCCCGATTTCGACCGTTCGCTGGAGATCGTGCGCGGCCTGCCCGGCGCCGGGGTCGACGTGATCGAGCTCGGCCTGCCCTTCACCGATCCGATGGCCGACGGCCCGACCATCCAGCTCGCCGGACAACGCGCGCTTGAGGGCGGCATGACGCTGACCCGCACGCTCGACCTCGCCCGCGCCTTTCGCGAGCAGGATCAGGAAACGCCGATCGTGCTGATGGGCTATTACAATCCGATCTATTCCATGGGCGTCGACAAGTTTCTGCCCGCCGCCAAGGAGGCCGGTATCGACGGGCTGATCATCGTCGATCTGCCCCCCGAGGAAGATATCGAGCTGTGTCTGCCCGCGCAGGACGCCGGGCTCAACTTCATCCGCCTGGCCACCCCCACCACCGATGACAAGCGCCTGCCGCGGGTGATGCAGAACACTTCCGGTTTCGTCTATTACGTCTCGATCACCGGTATCACCGGCGCGGCGCAGGCCGAAGCCGCGGATGTGCGCCCCGAGGTCGAACGGATCAAGGCGGCGGCCGACCTGCCGGTGATCGTCGGTTTCGGCGTCACCACCCCTCAAAAGGCCCGCGCCATTGCCGAGGTCGCCGATGGCGTGGTCATCGGCTCGGCCATCGTCAACAAGATCGCCGGGGGCGAAAGCACCGAGGACGTGCTGCGCTTCGTCGCGTCGCTGGCCGAGGGCGCCCATTCCGCTTGAGCCCCTGACGATTTTCCCCGGGCTGTCCCGTTCCGCCGCATTCCAAATCCGAGTAGCCCCATGCCCGTCATCACCAATATCGACGATCTCAAACGCATCTACCGGCGCCGCGTGCCCAAGATGTTCTACGATTACGCCGAGACCGGCAGCTGGAGCGAACAGACCTTCCGCGACAATTCCACCGATTTCGCCGAGATCCGCCTGCGCCAGCGTGTCGCCGTGGACATGACGAACCGCAGCACCGCCTCGCGGATGATCGGCGGGGACGTGGCGATGCCGGTGGCGCTGGCCCCCGTCGGTCTGACCGGGATGCAGCACGCGGACGGAGAGATCAAGGCCGCCCGCGCGGCCGAGACATTCGGCGTGCCCTTCACCCTCTCGACCCTGTCGATCTGCTCGATCGAGGACGTGGCCGAACATACGAGCCGCCCCTTCTGGCTGCAGGTCTACACGCTGACCGATAACGATTTCATGCAGCGCCTGTTCGACCGCGCCCGCGCCGCCGGATGCAGCGCCATCGTCATCACGCTCGATCTGCAGATCGGCGGCCAGCGCCACAAGGACATCAAGAACGGCCTCTCCGCCCCGCCCAAGCTGACCGCGAAATCCATCGCCAACATGATGACCAAGCCGCGCTGGGGCCTTGGCATGCTCGGCACCAAGCGGCGATTCTTCGGCAATGTCATCGGTCACGCCAAGGGCGTCTCCGACCCTTCGTCGCTGTCGAGCTGGACCGAGGAAGCCTTCGATCAGGCGCTCGACTGGGACCGAGTGCGCGAGCTCATCCGCATGTGGGGCGGCAAGGTGATCCTCAAGGGCATCCTCGATGCCGAGGACGCGGTGAAGGCGCTCGATGTCGGCGCCGATGCGATCATCGTCAGCAACCACGGCGGTCGCCAGCTCGACGGCGCGCTGAGCGCGATCCGCGCCCTGCCCGCGATCCTCGATGCCGTGGGCGACAGGATCGAAGTGCATCTCGACAGCGGCATCCGCTCCGGCCAGGACGTGCTCAAGGCGCTCGCCCTCGGCGCAAAGGGCACCTATGTGGGCCGCGCCTTTGTCTACGGCCTGGGCGCCATGGGCGAGGCGGGCGTGACCGCCGCGCTTCAGGTGATCCACAAGGAACTCGACACCACCATGGCCCTTTGCGGCGAGACCCGCGTGCAAAATCTCGGACGACATAACCTCCTGATCCCCCGGCATTTCTCCGGGGATTGGCAGGGCTGACCCGGGCTCGGCAGACGCAATGCTGATCTTCCTGCGCCACGAACTGACGTTCCTCGCCACCCCCAAGACCGGCACCACCGCCGTCGAGATGGCACTGCGCCCGCGCGCCGAGATCGTCTTCGCCAGGGGTCGCAAACACATCACCGCGCAGCGCTATCACGCCCGCATCGCGCCCTTTCTCGAGCAGACCTTCAATGCCCGGCCCGAAACCTGCGCCGTGATGCGCGACCCGGTCACGCAGATTCGCAGCTGGTACCGCTACCGCAGCACCGCGGCGCGCCGCGGCGTGGCCGAGGTCAGCACCAGCCACATGAGCTTTGATGATTTCGTGCGCGCGGTGATCGCCCCCGCGCCCCCCGCCGCCGCCCGGATCGGCAGCCAATTCGCCTTCCTGACGTCACACGAAGGCATCCCGCTGGTCGATCACCTCTTCGCCCATGACGCACAGCCCGCCTTCCGTTCCTTTCTCGAAGAACGGCTGTCAGGGCCCATCGAGCTGAAACAGCGCAATGTCTCCCCGGAAATCGCCGCGTCGCTGTCGCCGTCGGTCGAGGCGGAACTGCGCGAAGCCCGGGCGGCGGAATTCGCGCTTTACGACCGGCTGCGCGCCGCGGGCGGGTATCTGCATATTCCGCAGCGGGGCTGAACCGCGGATCGCCCCGCCCACACTGCCGATTTGCCCTTTTCACCTGCCCCGATCCCGTCTATACGCGCGGCTTCACGCGGACATACAGCCTTGGAGGATGTCCGCCCTAACATATTGGAGATTACAATGGCCGGAGAGATTCCCGATCTTGAAGCCGAGGTCCGGACGGGGACAGGCAAGGGCGCCGCTCGTCAAGCACGCCGCGATGGCAAGACCCCTGGTATCGTTTTCGGTGGCGACAAGGAGCCGCTGCCGATCAACCTGGATTTCAACACCCTGCTGACGCGCCTGCGGGCTGGTCGCTTCAAATCGACCCTGTTCAACCTCAAGGTCGAAGGCCATGAAGACGTCCGCGTGATCTGCCGCGACGTGCAGCGCCACGTGGTGAAGGACCTGCCGACCCATGTCGACCTGATGCGCCTGAAGCGCACCACCAAGGTCAACCTGTTCATCCACGTCGAAGTGGAAGGCGAAGAGGTATCCCCGGGCCTGAAGAAGGGCGGCGTGCTGACCCTGATCCGCCCCGAAGTCGAACTGGTCGTGACCGCGGCGGACATTCCCCAGAGCATCACCATCGACGTGTCGGAAATGCAGATCGGCGACAACCTGACGATCTCCTCGGTCAAGCTGCCGGAAGGCGCCAAGCCGACGATCGACCGCGACTTCGTGATCGCGCAGATCTCCGCCCCCTCCGGCTTGGCTTCTCAGTCGGACGACGAGGAAGAGGAAGATACCGCGGCGGACGAAGTGCCGACCACCGAAATGGGTCCGCCCGACGGCGAATGATCGACAAGCCCGCCATTCCGGCGCTTGTTCACGGGGTCGCATCTGCGGCCCCGTATTTCGTTCACAGTCCGGGCTTGCTATGCTCGCGCCCCAGAAGCAGGAGTATGCCATGAAACTGATCGTCGGCCTCGGCAACCCGGGTGCCAAATATGCCCGGAACCGCCATAATATCGGCTTCATGGCCCTCGACCGGATCGCCTCGGATCACGGTTTTACTCCTTGGAAGGGCAAGCATCTCGGCGCGATCAGCGAAGGGCGTTTCGGCGCCGCCCGCGCGCTCCTGCTGAAGCCCGAGACCTTCATGAACAATTCCGGCCAGTCGGTGCAGGCGGCGATGCAGTTCCACAAGCTCGAACCCGCCGATGTGATCGTGCTCCACGACGAGATCGACCTCGCGCCCGGCAAGGTCAAATGCAAGACCGGCGGCGGCCATGCCGGGCATAACGGCCTGCGCTCGATCCATGCCCATATCGGCCCGGATTATGACCGGGTGCGCCTCGGCGTCGGCCATCCCGGCCATAAAGACGCGGTGCCGGGCTACGTGCTGCGCGACTTCGCCAAGGCGGATGCCGACTGGCTCGACGATGTACTGCGCGGCATCAGCGACGGCGCGCCCTACCTCGCCGAAGGCGATACGGGGCGTTTCATGAACGCCGTGGCCCTGCGCGTCGCCCCGCCCCGTTCCGGTACTGGCAACGGCAACCGTACTGGCATCGCGTCGTCCAAGCAGCCCGCCAGGACACCGCCGCCGCCCCCGGCAGACAGCGAGGAGCCCGACAATCGTTCCGCCCTGCAGAAGCTCGCGGACCGGTTCCGCTAGGCCCGACCGGCATTTTGCTTCCGCGGACAGGAGACCTATACTTACCCCGTGGCCCGCGTGCGCCCGGCCGAACCAATGAGGTAGACATGGAACCAGACGCCCCGATCAACGTGCTGAACGGCCCGCTGCAGATCTGCGGTCTCGATCCGGTGACCGGTTTCTTCCGCGACGGCCATTGCAACACCTGCGCCGCCGATCAGGGCAGCCACACCGTCTGCGCCATCATGACCGCAGAATTCCTCGCCTATTCGAAATATGTCGGCAACGACCTCAGCACCCCGCGCCCAGAGCTGCAGTTCGACGGGCTGAAACCCGGCGATTCCTGGTGCCTCTGCGCAGGCCGTTTCCTGCAGGCGGCCGACGAAGACTGCGCGCCGCGTGTCGATCTCGCCGCCACCCACCGCCGCGCCCTGGCCATCATCCCGCTGGAAACGCTGATAGCCCATGCCCATGACGGCGGAGAGGATTCGCGGAGCGACCAGGGGCGCTGAGTGGGTACTTTTCTTTATGCCCTGAAAACTCCGGGGGCGTGGGGGCCGGCCCCCACTCCACCCCCTGCCCCGCACACGCGTCCGCCGGTCAGCCGAATTCGCCCATTTCAAAACCCAGCGCCTTGGCGACGGTGAAGATATCCTTGTCGCCGCGCCCGCACATGTTCATGCAGATGATGTGATCCCTGGGCAGCTCCGGGGCGATCTTCATCACATGGGCCAGCGCATGGCTCGGCTCCAGTGCCGGGATGATACCCTCGAGCTTGCAGGAAAGCTGGAACGCCTCCAGCGCCTCGACATCGGTGATCGCGACATATTTGGCGCGGCCGATCTCGTGCAGCCAGGCATGTTCCGGTCCGATGCCCGGATAATCGAGCCCCGCCGAGATCGAGAAGCCTTCGAGGATCTGCCCGTCGTCATCCTGCAGCAGATAGGTCCGGTTGCCATGCAGCACGCCGGGCCGCCCGCCGGTCAGCGAGGCGCAATGTTCCATCTTGGCGTTGACGCCCTTGCCCCCGGCCTCGACGCCGATGATGTTGACGTCCTTGTCATCGAGGAAGGGGAAGAACAATCCCATGGCATTCGATCCACCGCCGATCGCCGCGATCACCGTATCGGGCAGCCGCCCCTCTGCGGCATTCATCTGCTCGCGCACTTCCTTGCCGATGATGCTCTGGAAATCGCGCACCATCGCCGGATAGGGATGCGGCCCGGCCACCGTGCCGATGCAATAGAACGTGTCGCGCACATTGGTCACCCAGTCGCGCAGCGCATCGTTCATCGCGTCCTTCAGCGTGCCGCGCCCGGAGGTCACCGGGATCACCTCGGCCCCGAGCAGCCGCATGCGGAAGACGTTGGGCGCCTGGCGCTCGACATCATGCGCGCCCATGTAAACCACGCATTGCAGCCCGAACTTGGCACAGACCGTCGCGGTGGCGACGCCGTGCTGGCCCGCGCCGGTCTCGGCGATGATGCGCTTCTTGCCCATGCGCCGGGCCAGGATGATCTGCCCGAGCACGTTGTTGATCTTGTGCGCGCCGGTATGGTTGAGCTCGTCGCGCTTCATATAGACCTTGGCCCCGCCGAGATGCTCGGTCAGCCGCTCGGCGAAGTAGAGCGGGCTGGGGCGGCCGACGTAATGGGTCCAGAGATCCTCCATCTCCGCCCAGAAACTGTCGTCGGTCTTGGCCTTCTCGTATTCCTCCTGCAGCTCCAGGATCAGCGGCATCAGCGTTTCGGACACGAAACGCCCGCCGAAATCGCCGAAACGGCCGTTCTCGTCGGGTCCGGTCATAAAGCTGTTGAATAACTCGTTGGCCATGAGGCTCTCCTGATCTGCGCCTGTCTTCCCTATCGCCCCGTCCGCGCCGGGACAAGTATTCCCCGCGGGGAACCGGAGATTCCGGCCTTCCCCGCGGCGCTGCATTCGGTCAATCGAAGATCTTCAGCAATTCGCGCGCCAGACGGTCCTGGATCTCGTCCTTCAGAATGTCCTCGAGCGAGCGTTCCGGTACTGGCTGCGGCTGCGGCACCGGCTGCGGCTGCTGTGGCGCGGCGGGTTCGGCGGGCAGGGGCGCCTCCAGCGCCTCGGCGGGTGCCTCGACCGGTTCGCCCATCTGCTCGCGCAATGCGTCTTCCAGCTCGCGGCGCGCCTTCTCGGCCCGGCGTTTCTTCTGCTCGGACAGGTTCAGATCGAGCGCCCCCTTCACATCGGGGCGAATCTTCGGGTCCGCCCAGGGCCCGGCGATCCGCACCGGGATCGCCAGGCCGCGCCCCGAATTGACCCGCAGCGCCCGGGGGATCACCGTGTAGTCGATCTCCCGCGCGCCCAGCCCGATCTCGCCCCGCCCTGTGGCATTGAGATTCGGCAGGGTCAGCAAGAGGTCATCGTTGCGCAACACCCCGTTCTCGATGGCAAAGCTCCCGGCCAGCGAGTCGAACACCGTGCTGCCGCCCTTCACATCGACCGAGCCGAGCAGCGCGTCGAGGTCGATCCCCTTTATGGTCCCGCGCCCGGCCTCGAAGGAGCCCGATCCGCTGAGCGAATTCATGATCGCCTCGACGTTCTGTCCCGAGCCGAGGAAGGACAGACGCGCATCGCCGCTGCCGCTGAACCGCGTCACCCCGAAAAGCGCTTCGAGCAGCGGGTTCATCTCCACCCCGCGCGCCCGCAGATCCCCGCCGACCGACAATCCGCGGCGGTTGTTCATCACGAATTCACCAGTCAGCGACCCGCCATAGGCCGCCACCTCCTGCAGATCGAAGACCATCCGCGCCCGCTCGTTGCGCAGCGCCACCTTGGTTGCGCCTAATTCGAGCGCGCCGAGGCGGATGCTCTCGGCCTGCAATTCGATATCCCCGTCAAAGGCGGCCAGCAGGGCAGCGTCGATATCCTCGCGCGGCCAGCCCTCGCTGCGCTGTTCATCGGTAGCGGCTTCGCCACCCCGCGACGGCGCTGTCGCGAGAGCGGAGAAATCCAGCGCCCCGGCCTGCAGCTTCGCCGCGATCTTCGGCGTCGCTCCGAAACTGCTGTCGAACGTACCGCGCAGCACGTTGCCGCCGATATCCGCCACCAGATCGCGCAGGGCCAGATCGCCGTCATCGGTCAATGTCATCTGCGCCTTGATATCTCCCGTCCGGCCGAGCCAGGGCGGCAAGGTACCCGGCGCGGCTCCGAGCCCGGTGGCGAAAGCCTGCAGATCGTCGGCTTCAAACGCCAGGTTCCCCGCCAGCGCGCCCTGCAACGTCGCCCGCCCGCCGAGCGACAGCGCGCCCCCTGGTCCCGTCAGCCGCGCTTCCAGCCGTTCCAGCTTGCCGTCAAGGAACGAGGCGAAATTTTCCACATCCACGTCCAGCGTCACCGGCGACCCGGCCGGACGCAGCGCGGCGGTGAGCGTCGCCGGTCCCTGCGGCTCGGGCCAGTCCATGGCCAGATCGACCCCGTCGATCCGCATCGCCGCCTCGCCCTCCCGCGCATAGACCAGCGTCGCGTTGGTGAGCTGCAGCCGCTCGATGCTCAGCGCTCGGCCGCCCTGCCCGGTCTCGCTGCCCCCGGCCGCGGTGTCGCCCGCGCCCTCGATGAACCGCCAATTAGCACGCCCGTCCTTGCGCTGTTCGAGCCGCAGCGTCGGGCTCAGCGCCTCGATATGGGTTATGCGGATTTCCCCGCCCAGCAGCGCCAGCGCATCGAGCCCGATCTCGGTCCGCGCGCTCGACAGCATCGCGCCCTCCCCGGCCCAATCGGCATCGGCGATCTCCAGCCCCCCGGCACTGAGCCCCAGTACCGGAAAGAGGCTCAGCTCGACATCCCCGGAAAGACTCACCTCGCGGCCCGTGGCTTCGCCGAGACGTGCGACGGCGAGCCGCGCGATACGCTCGGAGGGCACCAGCAGCAGCGCCACCAGCGCCAGCACCGGGATCAGCAACAAGCCGCCGACGATCCACTTGATCCATTTCATTCCCGTACTCCTGCCCCTCTGCTCGGCTCTTTCCCAGCGCCCCGGCTTGCCGTATAGCGCAGTCCATGAGCACAAACCCACCCGATCTGCGCCCCGACCTCGCCCCGCAGGCGAAATTCAGCAACCCTGCCCGCCCCGGCCAGCCGAGCATCGGCATGGTCTCGCTCGGCTGCCCCAAGGCGCTGGTGGACAGCGAACGCATCCTGACCCGGCTCAGGGCCGAAGGCTATGGCGTTTCGCCGGATTATCAAGGTGCCGATGCGGTGATCGTCAATACCTGCGGGTTTCTTGACAGCGCCAAGGCCGAAAGCCTCGATGCGATCGGCGAGGCGCTGAAGGAGAACGGCAAGGTGATCGTCACCGGCTGTCTCGGCGCCGAGCCCGATTACATCCGCGAGCATCACCCAAAGATCCTCGCGGTGACCGGCCCGCATCAATACGAACAGGTGCTCGATGCAGTGCATGAGGTAGTGCCGCCGAGCCCCGATCCCTTCATCGACCTGCTGCCCGCCTCGGGCGTCTCGCTGACCCCGCGCCATTACAGCTATCTGAAGATAGCCGAGGGCTGCAATCACAAGTGCAAGTTCTGCATCATCCCCGACATGCGCGGACGGTTGCAAAGCCGCCCGGCCCATGCGGTGCTGCGCGAGGCCGAGAAGCTGGTGAGCAGCGGCGTCAGGGAGCTCTTGGTGATCAGCCAGGACACCTCGGCCTATGGCGTGGACATCAAACATGCCGAGGATCGCGGCCATCGTGCCCATATCACCGATCTGGCCCGCGATCTCGGATCGCTTGGCGCTTGGGTGCGGTTGCATTACATCTACCCCTATCCGCATGTGCGCCAGATGATCCCGCTGATGGCCGATCCGGCAAGCGGCCTGTTGCCCTATCTCGACATTCCGTTCCAGCATGCGCATCCCGATGTACTCAAACGCATGGCCCGCCCCGCGGCGGCCGCGCGCACGCTCGACGAGATTGCGGCCTGGCGCGACATCTGCCCGGACCTGACCCTGCGCTCGACCTTCATCGTCGGCTATCCCGGCGAGACCGAGGCCGAGTTCCAGACCCTGCTCGACTGGCTTGATGAGGCGCAGCTCGACCGGGTCGGCTGTTTTCAATATGAGAACGTCGCCGGGGCGCGCTCCAACGCGCTGCCCGATCATGTCGCCCCGGAGGTCAAGCAGGAACGCTGGGAACGGTTCATGGAAAAGGCGCAGGCCATTTCCGAGGCCAAGTTGGCGGCCAAGGTCGGGCAGGTGATCGAGGTCATCGTCGATGAAATCGACGATCAGGCCGCGACCTGCCGCACAAAGGCCGATGCGCCGGAGATCGACGGTAACCTGTTCATCGACGAGGATTTCGAAGACCTCTCGGTCGGTGATATCCTGCCGGTCGAGGTCGAGGAAGCAGGCGAATACGATCTTTGGGGGCGGCTGGCCTAGGGCGCACCCGGCGGCTGAGGCCACGCGAGACACCGCTCGCGAACGGCGCGCGGCACGCCGACCCTTGATTTGTTCCACTTATGTTCTAGATTTATCTCAGAGCAGCAGGAGGAATATATCATGTCCTACCAACCGCAGTTTCCCGGCATCTTCAGCCCCGCAGAGGGTGCCGCCCCGGTCACCGCGACGCCGCCGCGACCGGCCACCGATAAGCAATTGCATTACGCCCGGGCCCTGGCCCGTAAATCCGGCGCGGCGCTCCCCGATGCGCTGACCGAGGACCGGGCCGCCCTGTCGCGCTGGATCGAAGCACATAAGGCGCCGGAGGGACCGTTTTCGGCCTATCCCTCGGCCAAACAGGTTGCTTTCGCCGAACGTATCGCAAGGATCAAACGACGCGCGATCCCGCAGGAATGTTTTCGGGACAAGGTGATGATGTCGCGGTGGATTGACGGGAACAAGCCGTGAAGATGGGTGGGGGTATTTAGCGTCTGGGGCATTTTGAGGTTGGGGTTTGATGGGTGGGATCACCCATCCCACAACGTCGGAATGGGCAAAGTCATCGTTTCCGAGCCCGTAGGATGGGCGCTCGCACCCATCACCCGCAAAATCACTCCATCAACCCCCACAGCGCTGACGCCAAGTCACCCCTGTCGCCTGCCGCCACCGTGCTATCTTGAACTCATGGCCTATCCGACCTCGCCCGCCGAAACCCTCGCCGATGCAGCGGTGCATCTCATCGGGCTCGCCTTCGCGATCCCGGCGGCGCTGGTCCTGCTCACCATGGCGGCGGACCTGTCGCTGCCGGTCCTGCCGACGGCGCTCTATGCCGCCTGCATGGTCTTCGCCTTCGCCGCTTCGGCGATCTATCACCTGCTGCCCTTCGAGAGGATCCGTCCCGCGCTCGGACGGGTCGATCACGCCGCGATCTATTTCAAGATCGCCGGCACCTATACGCCGCTGGTCATGCTGATCGGCACCGGATTTGCCTATGCCATCCTCGGCGTCGTCTGGGCGCTGGCGGCCTGCGGGGCGCTGGCCAAGCTGTGGTTCTGGCGTACCGATGCGCGCGGCTCTCTCGCGCTCTATCTCGGCATGGGCTGGCTCAGCGTGCTGCTGGTCTATCCGATGTGGCAGAACCTGCCGGGCGCCGCGCTGGCGCTGATCGCCCTTGGCGGTGCGCTCTACTCGCTGGGCACGATCGTCTATGCGCGCGACGGGATGCGCTATCAGAACGCGATCTGGCATGTCTTCGTGCTGCTCGCCTCGGTGCTGTTCTTCGCCGCGATCCACCTCAGCCTTTCCGCGCATGGGCTACAGGTGCCGGGCCTCTGACCCAAGCGCCCTGCTCCGCTCAGATCGCGTCGAGATAATCGCGCACGCAGCTCTGGACATGGCGGAACCTGTCGCCGCCCAGATGCTTGCCGCCGAACCAGCGGGTGACGATCACGAGATGATCCTGCAGCGCCTCGCGCTCCAGCATACGGATGATCACCATCCCGGCGCCGGCCTCCCCGTCGTCACCCTTCAGTGGTCCGCTGTCCGACAGCAGCGCCGCCCAGGTGTTGTGGGTCGCCTTGGCGTAGGATTTGTCGCGTTTGAGCGCCTTCAACGCGGCGTCGATCTCGGCCCGGCTGGCGACCGGGCAACCGGAGACCGCGTATTTCGATCCCCGGTCGTTGAGCACGATCCCGAGTCGCCTGAGCTCTCGCAGCGGCGCCACCGGGTCAGAGCCCGGCCATGGTCCGGCGCACCGTGTCGAGCCGCTGGGCATTGGGCGGATGGGTGCCGAGGAAACGGTCGCCCGGATCGGGAATGCGCGCGAAGAACTCGGCGCCGCGCAAAGGATTGTAACCGGCGCGCGCGGTGATGATCGTGCCCAGACCATCCGCCTCGAGCTCGAAATTCTTCGAATAGCTGCGCGCGCCCACCTGTGCGCCGAGCCGCTGCGCGCTCTCCACGGCGGAATTGTTGCCCCCCGTCAGGGCCGCCAGACCGCCGAAGATCACCGCGCCCGCCACCGCGTTCTGCTGCTGGCGGCCGATGTGTCCGGCGATATGATGCGCCGCCTCGTGGCCCATGACGAAGGCCAGTTCGTCGGCATTGCGCGCATCCGAGATCAGCCCCAGCGTGAAGGCGATCACCGGGCGTCCGGCCTTGTCCAGCGTCTGATAGGCATTGGCGGGCTGGCCGGGCCGGTCATCGACGACGATGTTGAAATCGCAGTTCACCCCGCGGGTGCGGGCCCGGCATTCACGCTCGGCCACCGGTTCCACGGTGCGCACGACCTGGGCAAAGGTCCGCGCCGCCTGCGCGGTGGACATGCTTCCGGGGCGGTCCGACGCGCTCGCCACCGGGGCGGGCGCGCGCGGCGCCGGGCCGGGCGCGGGCCCGACCGGGCCGGAATAGGTAGTCACTTCACAGGCACTCAACAGCACCATCGCGGCAATCGCGCCGGCGGCTTTCATCATCATCGGCAAGGTCCTCTCGACGTGCAGTTCACGTAGGCAATTTCCGGGGCTTCGTCCCGGCCTCCTGTCACAAACTCTGTTCTCTCACGGGCATGCGTCACCTTTCACCGTTGCGGGCGGTTTATCAACCTCTTGCGACGTGCACCTCCGCCTTGTTCTAGCATGGCCGTTGCACGGGACCACCCCCGCCGCGCGGACTTTCAGACGACCACTTGCAATGATCCGCCGAAAGCATAATGTGAGATCATGTTTACCATCGAGCACGAATTCGACGCCACGATCATCACCCTGATCGACGAGGGCGATGCCCCGCAACGCGAGGATGTCACCGTGCAGGCCTTCGAGAGCGAGATCACCGTCGAGCAATGGGATCCGCGCACCGACAAGGTAAACAGGATTTCCTTCTCGCCAGAACAGCTACGCGATCTGGCGGCGGCACTGAACCTGCCGGAAGGCACCTACCGCAGCGCTCCCTGACCCCCCAGGAACTTTTTCAGACAGGACAGCAGATGGCCACCGGCACGCATATCAAGACCTATTTCAACGGCCGGTGGCATGACGGCGACGTCTCCGTCATCAACGCCGCCGATCATGGCGCCTGGCTCGGCACCACCGTGTTCGACGGGGCGCGGCTGTTCGACGGGCTGACCCCGGACCTCGAGGCGCATTGCGCCCGCATCAACCGATCGGCAAAGGCGCTGATGATCACCCCGACGGTGCAAACAACCGACATGATCGAGATGGTGCGCGAAGGGTTAGAGAGCTACCCGCGCGAGGCGGCGGTCTATATCCGGCCGATGTACTGGGCGCTGGAGGGCGACGAGCTCGGCATCGTGCCGCGCGAGAATGCCACCGGCTTCGCGATCTCGCTGGAGCAGATTCCGATGGCCCCGCCCGAGGCCGCCACGACCCTGACCCGCACCCGTTTCCGCCGCCCGGTGCTGGAGGACAACGTGGTCAACGCCAAGGCCGGCTGTCTTTATCCCAACAACGCGCGCATGATGGTCGAGGCGCGGGCCAAGGGCTTCGGCAACGCACTGGTCGCCGATGCGATGGGCAATGTCGCGGAAAGCGCCTCGGCCAATGTCTTCATGGTGCGCGACGGCGAGGTCTTCACCCCGATCCCCAACGGCACCTTCCTCGCCGGGATCACCCGCGCGCGGCATATGCGCAACATGCGCGACGCCGGGATCGCGGTGCATGAGACCGTGCTGGGCTTCGAGGATTTCCACGCGGCCGACGAGGTGTTCCTGTCGGGCAACATGATGAAGGTCACCCCGGTCAGCGCCTTTGACGAGACGCAATACGAGATCACCGCCAATGGCAATCCGATCACCCGTCGGGTGCGCGAGATGTATTGGGACTGGGCCGCCTCGGAACGCGCCTGAGCCTCGGCGCGGCCGCCATGCGGCTGCGATAATGTCACGCTGCCGCAGCACGCGGGATCAGGCGCAGAACGCAATTGCATGAAAGCGCCCCCCGCGCCATGATCGCGCTGCCCGGGAGGGCGCCGAACGGAGATCAAGATGCGTAAATTTCTGGTGGTTCTCGATGACAGCAGCGAATGTCTCAACGCGATGCGCTTTGCCGCGCTGCGTGCCGCCCATACCGGCGGCGGAGTGACCGTGCTGTCGGTCATCCCACCCGATGAATTCAACCACTGGATCGGCGTCGGCGAGGTGATGCGCGAGGAAGCCCGCGAGCGGATCGAGGTGCATTTCGAGGTCTTCGCCAAATGGATGCGCGACAAGCAGGGCGTCGATCCCGAGCTGGTGATCCGCGAAGGCGAACCGGCCGACGAGATCCTCCAGCAGCTCACCGACGATCCCGAGATCGGGGTTCTGGTGCTCGGCGCGAGTTCGGACAAGAAGAAGGGACCGGGACCGCTGGTCACGCAATTGTCGCGCAATGCCGGCTTGCTGGCAGTGCCGATCACCATCGTGCCCGGCCATCTCAGCAAGGAACGGCTCGAAGCGATCACCTGAACCGCACCGCGGTTTCTGGCGGCCGCAAGACGGGCGGCGACGGGGGAGGCAGCAAGGTGGCCACAGTTTAGAATCATTCCAATCCTTGACTTGCCGCCGCCGCGCCCGCATATCTGGAGCACCCCTACCGAGGAAGCTGCCATGTTCATCCAGACCGAATCCACCCCCAACCCCGCGACGCTGAAGTTCCTGCCCGGACAGACCGTGCTGGAGATGGGCACGGCCGATTTCCCGAATGCAGACTCCGCCAGCGCCTCGCCGCTCGCCACCCGCCTCTATGCGGTCGATGGCGTGACAGGCGTGTTCTTCGGCACCGATTTCGTCACCGTGACCAAGGCCGATGCGGTCGAATGGGACCATATCAAACCGGCCCTGCTCGGCGCCATCATGGAGCATTTCCAATCCGGCCAACCGGTGATGGCGAGCGGCCACGAGGCCGCCTCGGGCCATGCCGCCCACGAGGGTGCCGACAGCGAGATCGTCAACCAGATCAAGGAATTGCTCGACAGCCGGGTGCGCCCGGCCGTGGCCCAGGACGGCGGCGACATCACCTTCCACGGTTTCGAGCGTGGCGTGGTCTATCTGCACATGCAGGGCGCCTGCGCGGGTTGCCCCTCCTCGACCCTGACGCTGAAGATGGGCATCGAGAACCTGCTGCGCCATTATATTCCCGAAGTCACCGAGGTGCGTCCGGTTGCCTGACGCGCCGCTGGTCCTTGGCTTTGACACATCGGCCGCGCATTGCGCGGCCGCTTTGCTGTCGGGTGACGAAATCATCGCCAGCGCCGAGGAACCGATGGCCCGCGGCCAGGCCGAACGGCTGCTGGTGCTCTGCGAAGAACTGCTGGCCAGCGCCGCTGTCAGCTATGACCGGCTCGACGCGCTCGGCGTCGGCACTGGGCCGGGCAATTTCACCGGCATCCGCATCGCGGTTTCGGCGGCGCGCGGTCTGGCGCTCGGGCTCGGCATCCCGGCGGTCGGCATCCCGATCTTCGACGCCTTGCGGTTCGGCACCGAGGGGCCCTGCGCCTGTGCCGTCGATGCGCGCCGGGATCAGGTCTATCTGCAGGGTTTCGGCAATTCACATCTTGACGAACCTCGGGTCGTGGCGCTCGACAGCCTGCCTGATTTCGACGGCCCGTTGATCGGTACCGGCGGGCGTGCCCCTGCCCTGCCGCTGGCCGAGGCCATCGCGCGCCTTGCAGCCGACCGCTATCTCGATGCGCCCGAACGTCCGGCACCGCTCTACCTGCGCCCCGCCGATGCCGCCCCGGCGCGCGACGCGCCGCCGGTGATCCTGCCGTGACACCCGCCGACATGGCCGAGCTCCATGCCGCCGCCTTTCTGCAGGAACGCCCCTGGAGCGCCGGGGAATTCGCCGCGCTCGGCGACAGCCCCTTTGTCAGGGTATTTCCCCATCAGCACGGCTTTGCCCTGACCCGGATACTGGCCGGAGAGAGCGAGTTGCTGACCCTCGCCGTGCATCCCGCCCACCAACGCCGCGGCATCGCCCGGATGCTGCTCGCCGACTGGCTCGCTGCGCTCCCGGGACGCGCCGAAACCGCCTTTCTCGAGGTTGCCGCAGACAATGCAGCCGCGATCGGGCTCTACGCATCCTGCGGTTTCGAGACCATCGCCACGCGACGCGGATATTACCGCCGTGTTGGGACCGCAGATGTCGATGCGCTGGTCCTGCACCGTCGGCTTACCTCTGGTCAGCCGGGCCGAACGGACGGAATCCGGCTAGAAAGCGGTTGACGCTAGCGCACCGCTGAGCCCTAAATTGCATCTGATCGCGAGATCACCTGCAAGACCCGGGCAGCGGCAGCAAAAAGCCGCGCCCCAACATTTCAATACCGGGAGAGATCTGATGAATCTAATGAGCAAATTCCTTGGCGCCGCCGCTGCTGTCGCCCTCGGCACGGGTGCCGCCTGGGCCGAGCCGGCGCTGATCTTCGATCTCGGGGGCAAGTTCGACAAGAGCTTCAACGAAGCCGCGTTCAACGGTGCGCAGCGCTGGTCCGAGGAGACCGGCGAGAGCTTCCGCGAAATCGAGCTGCAATCCGAAGCGCAGCGCGAACAGGCCCTGCGCCGCTTCGCCGAATCCGGCGCCAACCCGATCGTGATGACCGGCTTCGCCTTCGGCGACGCGCTCGGCCAGGTCGCGGGCGATTACCCGGATACCGATTTCGTGATCATCGACATGGTTGTCGAAGAGCCCAATGTGCGCTCGGTCGTGTTCAACGAACATGAAGGCTCCTATCTCGTCGGCATGCTGGCCGCGCAGGCCTCTGAAAGCGGCACCGTCGGCTTCATCGGCGGCATGGACATCCCGCTGATCCGCAAATTCGCCTGCGGCTATGCCGAGGGCGTGAAGGCCGTGAACCCCGACGCCAAGGTGATCGCCAACATGACCGGCACCACCCCGGCCGCCTGGAACGACCCGGTGAAGGGGTCCGAGCTGACCAAGGCGCAGATCTCCCAGGGCGCCGACGTGGTCTATGCCGCGGCGGGCGGCACCGGTGTCGGCGTGCTGCAGACCGCCGCGGACGAGGGGATCCTGTCCATCGGCGTGGACAGCAACCAGAACCATCTGCACCCCGGCAAGGTGCTGACCTCGATGACCAAGCGGGTCGATAACGCCGTCTATGACGCGATGTCCGAGGGCACCGGCCTGGAAAAAGGCGTGCAGGTCATGGGCGTGGCCAACGAGGGTGTCGGCTATGCACTCGATGAGCATAACGCCGAGCTGATCACCGAGGAGATGAAGGCCGAGGTCGATGCCGCCGCCGCCAAGATCGCCGATGGATCGCTGCAAGTGCATGATTACATGGCCGATGACAGCTGCCCGGCGCTGAGCTTCTGAGCATGACACCGCGCGATGACAGGGAGCAGCCCGACAGGGCTGCTCCCGCGATCGAGCTCAAGGGCATTTCCAAGGCCTTTGGACCGGTTCAGGCCAACAAGGACATTTCCCTGCGCGTCATGCCCGGCACGATCCACGGGATCATCGGCGAGAACGGTGCGGGGAAATCGACGCTGATGTCGATCCTCTACGGGTTCTACAAGGCCGACCGGGGCGAGATATTCATTGCCGGACGCAAGACCGACATCCCCGACAGCCAGGCCGCCATCGCCGCCGGAATCGGCATGGTGTTCCAGCATTTCAAACTGGTCGAGAATTTCACCGTGCTGGAGAACATCATCCTCGGGGCCGAGGACGGCGGGCTGCTGCGCCCCTCGCTCGCCAAGGCCCGCAAGAGCCTGATCGAACTGGCCAAGGATTACGGGCTCAATGTCGAGCCCGACGCGCTGGTGCAGGACATCGGCGTCGGGATGCAGCAGCGTGTCGAGATCCTCAAGGCCCTCTACCGGCAGGCCGATATCCTGATCCTCGACGAGCCGACCGGCGTGCTGACCCCGGCCGAGGCCGACCAGCTCTTCCGCATCCTGGGGCGGCTGCGCTCGGAGGGCAAGACGATCATCCTGATCACCCACAAGCTGCGCGAGATCATGGAGACCACCGACACCGTCAGCGTCATGCGCCGCGGTCAGATGACCGCCACGGTCAGGACCGAAGAGACCACCCCGGCCGAGCTTGCCGAGCTGATGGTCGGGCGCAAGGTACTGCTGCGGGTCGACAAGAAATCCGCCGCCCCCGGCAAGGTCGTGCTCAGGGCCCGCGGCCTGCGGGTCGTCGATGACAAGAAGGTCGAACGGCTGCGCGGCATCGACCTTGACGTGCGCGCCGGGGAGATCCTCGGCATCGCCGGGGTCGCGGGCAACGGCCAGTCCGAACTGCTCGAAGTGCTCGGCGGCTACCGCGACGCCCGCGGCGAGGTGCTGCTGAACGGCGAGGCACTGGCCCTGTCGGGACAGCGCGCCGACGGCCAGTCACGCCGCGCGCAGGGCATCGCCCATGTGCCGGAAGACCGCCAGCGCGAAGGGCTGATCATGGAATATGCGGCTTGGGAAAACACCGCCTTCGGCTATCATCACGATCCGGCCTATCGCCATGGACCGCTGATGGACAACGCGGCGATCCGCGCCGATACCGCCGCCAAGATGGAACGGTTCGACGTGCGCCCGCCGAACCCGAAACTGGCGGCGAAGAATTTCTCCGGCGGCAATCAGCAGAAAATCGTGCTGGCCCGCGAGATCGAGCGCAATCCCGACCTTCTGCTGATCGGCCAGCCGACCCGCGGCGTCGATATCGGCGCCATCGAATTCATCCATCAACAGATCGTCGCGCTGCGCGATCAGGGCAAGGCGATCCTGCTCGTCTCGGTCGAGCTCGAAGAGATCCTGGCGCTGTCGGACCGCGTCGCCGTGATGTTCGACGGCCGGATCATGGGCGAACGCCTGCCCGATCAGACCGACGAGAAGGAGCTTGGCCTGCTGATGGCCGGGATCACCGACACCGATCATGCCCATGATCTCGACGAGGTCGAAGCAAATCTGGCGCATGTGCATGGCGATGCGCATAAGGAGGTCTGACCCATGGACGTGATGCCGAAATGGGCCGAAGTCGTGCTGGTGCCGCTGATTTCGCTGCTGCTCGCCGCCTTCATCTCGGCGCTGGTCATTCTCGGCATCGGCGAAGACCCGGTCGCGGCGGTCAAGCTGATGGTTCAGGGCGCGCTCGGCTCCACCTATGGCTGGGGCTACACGCTCTATTACGCGACCAATTTCATCTTCACCGGGCTCGCGGTCTCCATCGCCTTTCACGCGCGGCTGTTCAATATCGGCGGCGAGGGTCAGGCGATGCTCGGCGGGCTCGGCGTGGCGCTGGCCTGTCTCTATATCCCCTGGCCGCATTGGTCGCTGGCGCTGCTCGGCGCCACTGTCGGCGCGGCCCTGTTCGGCGCGGCCTGGGCGGCAATCCCGGCCTGGCTGCAGGCCAGGCGCGGCAGCCATATCGTGATCACCACGATCATGTTCAATTTCATCGCGGCAGCGCTGCTCAACTACGTGCTGGTGAACCTGATGCGCCCCAAGGGCAGCATGGACCCGGCTACTGCGCGCTTTCCCGACGCCACCAACCTGCCGACCCTGCATGACCTGCTCGCGCCCATCGGCATCGGCTTTTCCAAGGCCGCCCCGGCCAATGTCTCCTTCCTCGTCGCCATCGCCGCCTGCCTGCTGCTCTGGCTGCTGATCTGGCGCAGCCGTCTGGGCTATCAGATCCGCGCCTACGGCTTTTCCGACAGCGCCGCGAAATATGCCGGGATCTCGCCGGTGCGGATCACCATGATCGCGATGCTCATCTCCGGCGGGCTGGCCGGGATGATGGCGATCAACAACGTGATGGGCGAGGCCGAACGGCTGGTGCTCAACGCCACCGAAGGCGCCGGCTTCATCGGCATCGCCGTGGCGCTGATGGGGCGCTCGCATCCTTTCGGCGTGTTCCTCTCGGCGATCCTCTTCGGCTTCCTCTATCAGGGCGGCGCCGAGCTGGCGCTTTGGACCAGCATCCCGCGCGAGCTGATCGTGGTCATTCAGGCGCTGGTGATCCTGTTCACCGGGGCGCTCGACAACATGGTGCGGATGCCGCTGGAGCGGATCTTCCTCACCCTGCGCCGCGCCCGCGACCCCAAGCCCGAGCGCAAACCGGTGGAGCCTGCCGAATAATGGATTACACGACCCTCATCCAGCTGCTTGACAGCACCGTGCGCCTCGCCACGCCGCTGCTGCTCGCCTGTCTCGCCGGGCTGTTCTCCGAACGGGCCGGGATCTTCGACATCGGGCTCGAGGGCAAGATGCTGGCGGCGGCCTTCTTCTCCGCCGCGGTGGCCTCGCTCAGCGGTTCGGTCTGGCTCGGCCTGCTGGCCGGGATCGCCGCCTCGATGACCCTCTCGGCAATCCACGGCGTCGCCTCGATCACCTTCCGCGGCAACCAGCTGATCTCCGGCGTCGCGATCAATTTCCTCGCCGCCGGGATGACCGTGCTGATCGCGCAGGACTGGTTCGCCCAGGGCGGCCGCACGCCCTCGCTCTTCGGCGGCGCCCGGTTCGAGGCGATTACCCTGCCCTTCGCCGAGACCATCGCCCCGCTGCCGGTCATCGGCCCGCTCTATGCCGACCTGATCTCCGGCCATCCGATCCTGGTCTATATCGCCTTCGCCACGGTGCCGCTGACCTGGTGGGTGCTGTTCCGCACCCGCTTCGGCCTGCGCCTGCGCGCGGTGGGCGAGAACCCGGCCGCGGTCGATACCGCCGGCGTCTCGGTAGTCGGCCTGCGCTATGCGGCGGTGGCCATCGCCGGGGTGCTCTGCGGTCTGGCGGGCGCCTATCTCAGCACCGCGCTGCAGGCCGGTTTCGTCAAGGACATGTCCGCCGGACGCGGCTTCATCGCGCTGGCGGCGCTGATCTTCGCCAAGTGGCGGCCCTGGCACGCGCTCTGGGCGACGCTGCTCTTCGGCCTCTTCGGCGCGCTCGAAACCCGCCCCGACGTGATCACCGCGCTTACCGGCATGAAGGTGCAGGGCCAGCTGCTCGGCGCGCTGCCCTATGTGATGACCGTGATCATCCTCGCCGGTTTCGTCGGCAAGGCGATCCCCCCGCGCGCGGGCGGACAGCCCTATGTGAAGGAACGCTAGGGCTTTCGCATCACGGCCGCCCTGTTTCTGCGCGCGCGCGGCGGCGCCGGTTGATTTACCGGGCGGAAGCGAGATAGTGGAGCGCATGCAAATCTACCTGCCCATCGCCGAGGTATCGATCAACGCCTTCCTCCTGTTCGGCATCGGCGGGCTGGTCGGCATCCTGTCGGGCATGTTCGGCGTCGGCGGCGGCTTCCTGATCACGCCGCTGCTGTTCTTCGTCGGCATCCCGCCGGCGGTGGCGGTGGCGACCTCGACCAACCAGATCGTCGCCTCCTCGGTCTCCGCACTCTTCGCGCATCTCAAACGCCGCACCGTCGATTTCCGCATGGGCAGCGTGCTGCTGATCGGCGGCCTGATCGGCTCGGCCCTGGGCATCCTGCTGTTCAACTACCTGCGCGGGCTCGGCCAGGTCGATCTGCTGGTCAAGCTCTGCTACGTGGTGTTTCTCGGCATCATCGGCGCGCTGATGTTCGTCGAATCGCTGAACGCGATCCGCAAGACCCGCTCCGGCAAACGCCCGCCCCGCAAGAAACATCACTGGAGCCACGGCCTGCCCGTCAAGGTCCGCTTCCGGGTCTCGGGCCTCTATATCTCGGTGATCCCGCCGATCCTCGTCGGCGTGCTGGTCGGCGTGCTCTCGGCGGTGATGGGGGTCGGCGGCGGCTTCATCATGGTCCCGGCGATGATCTACCTGCTCGGCATGCCCACCAAGGTGGTGATCGGCACCTCGCTGTTCCAGATCATCTTCGTCACCGGCTTCACCACGATGCTGCATGCCACGACCAACTACACCGTCGATATCGTGCTGGCGATGCTGCTGCTGATCGGCGGCGTGATCGGCGCGCAGGTCGGCACCCGCATCGGCGTCAAGATGAAGGCCGAGCAATTGCGCATCCTGCTGGCGCTGCTGGTGCTGCTGGTCTGCGGCAAGCTGGCGCTGGAACTGCTGCTGCAACCACGCGAGCTCTATTCGCTCGGCCCGGTCGGAGCCTCCTGATGCGCGCCCTGCTGAAGGCCCTGCTGCTGCCGCTCCTCCTGGCAATGCTGCACGTCCCCTCCCCGGCCAGCGCGGAGGAAATCGTGCTCGGGCTGAGCCAGGCCGAAGTCTCGATCACCACCAATTTCGACGGCTCGGAGATCCTCGTCTACGGCGCGGTCAAACGCGAAAGCGCGATCCCCCCGGGACCGGAGCTCGAAGTGGTCCTCACCATCGCCGGCCCGTCGCGCCCGGTAATGGTGCGGCGCAAGGAGAAACGCTTCGGCATCTGGCTGAATACCGACGCGGTCGAGGTCGATCGCGCGCCGAGCTTCTACGCCGTGGTGACCAGCGGCCCGATCCATGAAGTGCTCAAACGCATCGAGGATCTGCGCCACAAGATCTCGATCCCCCGCGCGATCCGCTCGGTCGGCGCGCCGATGAACATCTCCGATTCCCCCAGCTTCACCGAGGCGCTGATCCGCATCCGCACAAGGGCCGGGCTCTATCAGGTGGTGGAGGACGGGGTGAAGGTCGATGAACAGACCCTGTTCCGCGCCGCCGTGCGCCTGCCCGCCGCCCTGACCGAAGGCGAATACGCCACCCGCATCTTCCTCACGAGACGCGGCAACGTGGTGGCGCAATACGAGACCACGATCGACGTGCGCAAGGTCGGGCTCGAACGCTGGCTGTTCAACCTCTCGCGCGAAAACGCGCTGCTCTACGGGCTGATGTCGCTGGCGCTGGCCATCGCGGCGGGCTGGGGCGCCTCGGCAATCTTCGGGATGCTGCGCCGCTGACCCTCTGCCTTCCCGAATTAACCACCTGTTAATAAACAAGGTTTCGCGCGCGAAACCCCTGTCGTCAGCCGCGCCCGACGAAGGGCATTTTCGTTGCCATCACGGTCATGAACTGCACATTGGCCGAGAGCGGCAATTCCGCCATATGCAGCACCGAGGCGGCGGCATGGGCGACATCCATCGTGTCCATGCCCGGATTGGCCGCCTTCAGCTCCGCCACCAGCGGGCTCTCGGCATTGCCGATGTCGATCTGACCGCAGGCGATGTCAAAGGGCCGCCCATCCAGCGACAGCGACTTGGTCAGACCGGTGATCGCGTGTTTGCTGGTGGTGTAGCAGACCGAGCCGGGCCGCGGCGCATGGGCCGAAATCGACCCGTTGTTGATGATCCGCCCGCCGCTCCCCTGCGCGCGCATCGCCGCGAAAGCCAGCCGCGCCGCGATGAACATGCCATTGAGGTTGACCGACAGCACCTGTGCCCAATCCTCCAGCGCGACCTCGTCGATCGGCGCGGAAGGCCCGAAGAGCCCGGCATTGTTGAACAGGACGTCGAGCCGCCCGAACGCTGCGAAACCCGCCTGCATCGCCGCAGCATCGGTGACATCGGCAGGCAGGACAACCGCCCGCTCCTGCCCCGCGGCGATCTCCTCCAGCAGGGAGCGGCGCCGCGCGATCAGCCCGACCCGCCAGCCGCGCGACAGGAACAATTCCGCCGTCGCCCGGCCGATACCCGAACTCGCCCCGGTGATGATGATCGATCTCATGTCTCCCCCGCCAAGTCAGCCCCGGCCGCCGCCTCCAGCGTCAGCGGCGCCGGTGCCAGCGCACGCAGATCATCCACCCGCAGCGGCGTCGTCGGCTTGGCCAGCCGGTTGCGCACCACCCAGTAGAGCCGCTCCTGCGCCCGGGTGATCGCCACATAGGCCAGCCGCTTCCACAGCGCCTGCCCGGCCTCCATCCGCCCCATCCGCGCGGCGGCGTATAGATCCGGCGCAAAGACCTGCACATCGCCCCATTGCGAGCCCTGCGCCTTGTGGATCGTCACCGCCGCCCCATGCAGGAAGGTCGCCCCCATCCGCGCGGCAAAGGGAATGAACGGCTCCTCCTCGCCGGGCTTCTCGATCTTGACGATCGAGGCGGCGCTGACCTGCGGATCCTCGGCACCCATCACATGCAGGCGGCTGAACCCGGGCTTGCGCCCCTCGCCGAGATAGACGACCTGCGCCCCCTTGATCAGCCCGCGTGCCTCCAGATCGAGCCGCTTCTTGCGATGCTTCAGCGGCAGCTCGATCCCGTCACAGATCAACGGCTCCCCGGCCAGCAGCGCATCCTCGGGCGCCCCGTGCACGGCACGAAACGCGTTGATCAGCCGGATCCGCGTGGCATTGCGCCAGACCAGCACCGGCGAGCGCGCCATCAGATCGACCTCGACCCGCTGGCTCCAGACCACCCGCTCATCACGCGCCGCGGCCGCTTCGATCATCCGCTCGAACTGCTCGAAACCGAGCTCGGGATCGGCCAGCGCATGGGCCAGATCGAGGATCGGGTTATCCGCCTGCTGGCGGTGAATGCGGCTGAGGTTCAGCACCCGTTCCTCGGGCAGTTTCTCGAACACCATGGTGCCGGACTGGTTCACCGGCGCCAGCTGCGCCGGATCGCCGAACAGCAACAGGGTCGGAAAGATCTCCTTGAGATCCTCGAATTGCTTGTCATCGAGCATCGAGCTCTCATCGACAAAGCCGATATCGAGCGGCTCCTCGCGGCGTTTCCAGCCGGTGATGAAATCGCTGCCGCGCAGCCCCGCCGCCGCCAGCGCGCCGGGTACCGATTTGTTGGTCGCAAAAAATGCCGCCGCCCGGTCCAGCGCCAGCTCGCTCAACCCCTCGATCTCCGGCCGCTCGCCGCCGCCCGCCAGCCATTCGGCGATTTTCTCGTATTCCGGATCATAGACCGGCGTATAGAGGATGCGGTGAATCGTCGTCGCGGGCACGCCGCGCAGCCGCAGCACACTGGCCGCCTTGTTGGTCGGCGCCAGGATCGCCAGCGTCCGCTTCTCGCGTTTTCTGCGCGATTCGTAATCGCCCGAAACGATCTCCACCCCCGCCGCCTGCAGCGCCTTGTAGAGCTCCGACAGCAGCAGGGTCTTGCCCGACCCGGCCTTGCCCGTCACCGCCATCACCTGATCCGGCCCGCCGCCCGGCGGCTGCAGCAAGGCGTCGCCAAGATCGATCCCGGCATGGCGCAGCATCTCGGCCACGCTGTCAAAGGCGGCGGCTTGGTCATCCGAAAACGTGAGCGCGATATCGTTCATGCCCGGACCCTACGGGAGCCCGCCGCCGGGGACCAGACGGCAAGCGCCGCTTTCGCCCTTCCGCGCTTCTTTATGCCCGAAATACTCCGGGGAAGTCGCGCCCCGCGCGACGGGGGCAGGCCCCCTGCCCGGCCCGCCGCGGGTGCGCCTTTCATACCATGATCAACCCGTGGCTCAGCGCCCGTGCCACGGCATGGGTGGTGTTGAGCGCGCCGAGCTTGAACCGGGCGCTTTCGATATAGGCGCGCAGCGTATGTTCGGATATCGACAGCCGCGCGGCCACCTGGGCGCGGCTGCAGCCGACCGCCAGCAGCGACATGGCATCGCGCTCGCGCGGCGAGAGGGCCTTGTCCGGGGCGTGCTGGCAGACGGGCGCGAATTCCAGCGCCTTCTGGTTGAAATCATGGGCGATCAGGATCAGTTCGCGGCGGTGTTTCGCCGCGAAACGCGCCCAGCTTTCATCGTCGCAGCTGTGATTGCTGGTGAACAGGGCAAACTGCCCGTTGGGGCCGCGGACCGGCACCGTGAACCCCTGGTTGCCGAGCCCGTGGCGCAGCGCCTCAGCCCGGAAGGCGCGGGCGGCGCGGCAGGACCAGTCGAGCCGTTTCCAGTCCACCGGCTGGAATCGCTGGAAACAGCCCCGCACCACGGGATCGACACGCAGGTAGCCGCGCTCCTGGTAGCGGCTGACCCAGGCGCGGGGATAGCTGCCGCAGCCCTGTTGCAGCCCGCCGGAATCGACCCAGTGATAGACCATATGATCGATCGCGAAATGCTTCCGCAGCGCGAGGATGGCGCTCTGCAGTGCGCCGCGGCCGTCAGCCCGTTCGAGCCCCGCCAATATCTCCTCCAGCTGCGGATCCGTCACCATGCGTCTGCCCAGCCTGCCTTTCCTGTCGGGCGGAGATCTCGGCCAGCGCCACAAGGGCCGTGTCATCGAGCTGCTCGGCGAGTCCGGGCAACCCGTTGGTCAGGGCAAAGGTCTTGAGATCGCCGAGAACGTCCAAAATCCAGTCATTTCGCATCCCTAGACTCGCTTCCAAATGGTTAAATCAACGTTAAGGGCCATTCTAGCATCCGCGAAACGCGGCAGAAATCGGGCCAATCGCGCCCCCCGATAATGGCGGGAGACAGAGAGACAAGTCATTGAATCTATTGCCAACGGATCGCTGCAAAAGAAAAAGGCCCGCGAACCGACAATGCGATTCGCGGGCTCTTCGGAACTGGCAGACCGGTGATCTAGCCGCGGGCTTCGAGCGCGTCCTCGAGCGTGCGCAGCCCGGTGGTCGGGGCCTGCACCAGCACCGACATGTTGCCGGGCAGATGTTCGTTGCGCATCATTTTCATATGCGCCTCGGGCAGGTCGGCCCAGGAGAAGACCTCGGACATGCAGGGATCGAGGCGGCGCTCGACCATCAGCTTGTTGGCCGCGGCGGCCTGTTTCAGATGGGCGAAATGCGAGCCCTGCAGGCGTTTCTGGTGCATCCACATGTAGCGCACGTCGAAGGTCAGGTTATACCCCGTCGTACCCGCGCAGATCACCACCATGCCGCCCTTCTTGACCACGAAGGTCGAGACCGGGAAGGTCGATTCACCGGGGTGTTCGAACACCATGTCGACATTGTTGCCCTTGCCGGTGATGTCCCAGATCGCCTTGCCGAACTTGCGCGCTTCCTTGAACCATTCGGCGTATTCCGGAGTGTTCACCGTGGGCAGTTGGCCCCAGCAATTGAAATCCTTGCGGTTCAGCACGCCCTTGGCGCCGAGGTCCATGACGAAGTCGCGCTTGCTCTCGTCCGAGATGACCCCGATCGCATTGGCACCGGCAGTGTTGATAAGCTGGATCGCATAGGAGCCGAGGCCGCCCGAGGCGCCCCAGACCAGCACGTTCTGGCCGGGTTTCAGGTCATGCGGCTCATGGCCGAAGAGCATCCGGTAGGCGGTGGCGAGCGTCAGCGTGTAGCACGCGCTCTCCTCCCAGGTCAGGTGCTTGGGCCGGGGCATCAGCTGCTGGCTCTGCACATTGGTGAATTGCGCGAAGGAACCGTCCGGGGTCTCGTAGCCCCAGATCCGCTGACTGGAGGAATACATCGGATCGCCGCCGTTGCATTCCTCGTCGTCGCCGTCGTCCTGGTTGCAGTGGATCACCACCTCGTCGCCGACCTTCCAGCGTTTCACCTTGTCGCCCACTGCCCAGACGATGCCCGAGGCATCCGAGCCTGCGATGTGGAAGGGTTGTCCGTGGCCGTCGAAGGGGCTGATCGGCTTGCCGAGCGAGGCCCAGACGCCGTTGTAATTGACGCCCGCCGCCATCACCAGCACCAGCACCTCGTTGCTGTCGAGCTGCGGCACGTCGACAACCTCCTGCTGCATCGCCGTATCCGGCTCGCCATGACGTTCGCGCCGGATCGCCCAGGCATACATCTGTTTCGGCACGTGACCCATGGGCGGCATTTCACCGACTTCATAGAGGTCTTTCTCGGGTGCGTCATATTGCGCGATGGTCGTATCCAGTGCCATGCTGGCCTCCTGCGTTATCCGCTCTCGTAGGTCGTGCCGCATTGCAGAATCGCGGCGTCACACCTATCGAATATGAGGCATCGCGCAACATTGCAACCACAGAAGCGCAATATGGGCAACTTTATGACCCAGCAGGTGCAGAAACATCCTTCGGCAGTGCAGCATTGGCCTGCAGGAGATGCGAGATGGAATTCGCGTAATAACGCAACAGCGGTACATGGCCCTCGCCGACGCTCCAGCCCTCCGGCTGCTGCGTAACCACGCCCCGCCGCCGCAATTGCGCCAGCGCCGCCCCAACCTCGCTCCCAAGGTCGCCGCGATCGAATGCACGGTTGGCGGGGGGCACGCGGTCGAACAGCCGCGCGACCTCGCGTTCCAGCGCCGGGCGATCGAGCGGAGCCCCTTCCAGCAGGGCCTGCGCGACCAGCGGCAGGCAGGTCACCGGCATGGCCGCGGCGATGCGTTTCATCAGCTTCTCGGAAAGCGCCGCCACCTGCATTCGCGGCCCCTCCGCGCGCAGCGACAGGGGCGCGCCGAAGGCAACGGCGGCCACGCCGAAACGCGTATCGCGGCCGCGCAGGCGTTTCCACATCTTGCGCAGTATGAAGCGCAGCACCACCGAGATCCGCGCGGCGAAGCGCCGGTCGCCGCGCTGGTGTGCCGCGATCAGCACCCGGTCTTCGAGCACCCGGTCGTAATTGATCGCCACCGGCACGAAGACGACGTCGCGGGAGCCGGAATGATCGAACCCGTCCACTACATAGGTCAGCAGCCCCATGCGCGGCTCCTGCAATTTCCCGTCGAGGCTCAGGCGCCCCTCCGGAAAGATCGCCTGATTGACCCCGCCCGCGGTGGCGAGTTGCACATAGCGGGCCAGCACCTTGCGATAGAGCGCACCGCGCCCGCGCCGGTGGATGAAATAGGCGCCCATCGAGCGGATCAACCGGCTGATCGGCCAGACCTGCGCCCATTCCCCCACTGCATAGGAGAGCGCCGAGGCGCGCGCCGCCAGATAGGTGACGAGCACGTAATCCATGTTGCTGCGGTGATTCATGATGAAGACGACGGTGGCATTGGCCGGGATACTGCGGAATGTCGCGTCGTTGCTGTCGGCGGTGCGGATGGAATAGACCGCATTGGCCAGCAGCCGCGCCAGCCTTATGCCGAGGCTGAAATAGGCGAAGGCCGAGAAGCTCGGCACGATCTCGCGGGCGTATTCGCGGGCCTTCTGGAAGGCGACATTCTCCGGCACGCCGTTGGCCTGGGCGTAGTTGACGATCTCGCGGGTGACTTCCGGATCGTAGATCAGCCGCTGGATCATGTCGTGGCGTCGGGCGAGCTTGAACGGTTCGATCGGCCTTGTGAGCCGGGTGTTGAGCCGCGCCACCGCGCGCTCCAGCCGTCGCCGGAAGAACCAGCGTACCGAGGGCAGCAGGAAATGGCTCAGCGCCGTGACTGCCGCGAACAGCAGGATGAGGACGAACAGCCAGAGCGGCACTTGGACAGTCTGCGTCATGCGCTCACCCTTGCAGCCCCGGCGGCGCAAGGACAATAACTAATAGCGGGAAAGAGCAATGCGCCGCGCTGGCAGGCTGGTGGCGGGGCATTTTCGCCAAATCTAGCGACCCGTCGGGCGCGTCGCTCATGCCGCAATGCAGCGAATTGACATCGGCACAATCTTTCCCTTATCAAGATTTCAACGCAACAATATTACCGAAACTCTCAGACGAGGCCGCCCATGTCGCATTCGCAAAAAGACCGTCCCTGGCTCATTCGCACCTATGCCGGCCATTCCACCGCCGAGGCATCGAACGCGCTCTACCGCTCCAACCTTGCCAAGGGCCAGACCGGATTGTCGGTGGCGTTCGATCTGCCGACGCAGACCGGCTATGACAGCGACCACGTGCTGAGCCGCGGCGAGGTCGGCAAGGTCGGGGTGCCGGTCAGCCATCTCGGTGACATGCGGATGCTGTTCCGGGATATTCCGCTGGAACAGATGAACACCTCGATGACGATCAATGCCACCGCGCCCTGGCTACTGGCGCTCTATATCGCCGTGGCAGAGGAACAGGGCGCCGATGTTTCGGCATTGCAGGGCACGGTGCAGAATGACCTGATCAAGGAATACCTGAGCCGCGGCACCTATATCTGCCCGCCTGCCCCATCGCTGAAGATGATCGCCGATGTTGCGGAATATTGCTATTCCAACGTGCCGAAATGGAATCCGATGAATGTCTGTTCCTATCACCTGCAGGAAGCGGGCGCGACGCCGGAGCAGGAATTGGCCTTTGCGCTGGCCACGGCGACGGCGGTATTGGACGCGCTGAAACCGCGCGTTCCGGCGGAGGATTTCCCGGCGCTGGTCGGGCGAATCTCGTTTTTCGTGAATGCGGGCATTCGTTTCGTCACCGAGATGTGCAAGATGCGTGCCTTTGTCGATCTCTGGGACGAGATCTGCCGCGACCGCTATGGCGTGGAAGATTCCAAGTTCCGGCGTTTCCGCTACGGCGTGCAGGTCAATTCGCTTGGGCTGACCGAACAGCAGCCGGAAAACAACGTCTATCGGATTCTGATCGAGATGCTGGCGGTGACGCTGAGCAAGAAGGCCCGCGCCCGGGCGGTGCAATTGCCTGCCTGGAACGAGGCGCTCGGCCTGCCGCGGCCCTGGGATCAGCAATGGTCGATGCGGATGCAGCAGATCCTGGCCTATGAAACTGACCTGCTGGAGTTCGACGACCTATTCGACGGCAATCCGGCGGTCGATAGAAAAGTTGAGGAATTGAAAGAGGGGGCGAGGGCCGAATTGGCGCATCTCGACGGCCTGGGCGGCGCGATTTCGGCGATAGATTACATGAAAGGCCGCCTGGTGGAGAGCAATTCCGAGCGACTGGGGCGGATCGAGGCGGGCGAAACCGTGGTCGTCGGGGTCAACAAATGGCAGCAGGGCGAACCTTCGCCGCTGATGACCGGGGATGGCGGAATCATGGTCGTGGACCCGGCGGTCGAGGCCGAACAGATCGCGCGGCTGGAGGAATGGCGCGCCGGGCGCGACGCTCAGGCGGTCGAGCGGGCGCTGGCCGATCTGCGCGAAGCCGCCGCCGCCGGACGCAATATCATGGAACCTTCGATCGCCGCCGCCAAGGCCGGGGTGACGACCGGCGAATGGGCCGCGCAAATGCGCGCGGTTCATGGCGAATATCGCGGTCCGACCGGCGTGGCCGCGGGTCGTTCCAACAAGACCGAGGGTCTCGACGATCTGCGCGAAGCGGTCGATATGGTCAGCGACAGGCTCGGCCGGCGGCTGAAGTTCCTGGTCGGCAAACCGGGGCTGGACGGTCATTCCAACGGCGCGGAACAGATCGCCTGCCGGGCGCGCGATTGCGGCATGGACATCGCCTATGAGGGCATCCGGCTGACCCCGGCGGAGATCGTCGCCGCTGCGGAGCGGGACAGGGCCCATGTTGTCGGGCTTTCGATCCTTTCGGGCTCGCATATTCCGCTGGTCGAGGATCTGGTATCACAAATGCGTGAAGCCGGGCTGGGTCATATCCCGATCATCGTCGGCGGAATCATCCCCGAGGAAGACGCCGCGCGGCTTCGGGAAATGGGTGTTTCCCGTATTTATACG
This sequence comes from Sulfitobacter aestuarii, assembly GCF_042685005.1. Taxonomy (NCBI): domain Bacteria; kingdom Pseudomonadati; phylum Pseudomonadota; class Alphaproteobacteria; order Rhodobacterales; family Roseobacteraceae; genus Sulfitobacter; species Sulfitobacter aestuarii. Next base: position 42,498 of record NZ_JBHUMP010000010.1, read on the forward strand.
CCGAAGGACTTCGAATTGAATATGATCATGCAGGACATCGTGACCCTCGCCGACCCTGCGGCAGTCGCGGCCGAATAGGGCCGCGACATAAAATTAGTAATGCATTGTCAGGATTAATGCGCTACGCCTATTTCCCGGACCGTTTATCACAAAGGAGTACGGGATTTGGAAATGGATCTGAAATCCATGTCGCGCAAGGAACTGGAAACGCTGCAGCAGGATGTTCAGGAAGCACTTGTGCATGCTGAAGAGCGTGACCGCAAGGCGGCCAGAGAAGCGGCTCAAAAAGCCGTGGCTGAATATGGTTTCTCGCTGGACGATCTGTCCGATGAAGACAATAACGGCAAGAAGACCGGGCGCAGGAAAAGCGGCGGCGGCGGCGTTAAATCGGAGCCGAAGTTCGCCAACCCGGCCGATCCGAACCAGACCTGGACCGGAAAGGGTCGCCAGCCGAATTGGTACCGCGCCGAGATCGAAAAGGGCACTGCGCCTGAGTCGATGAAACTCTGACCGCGACGTAATTCCCGCTTTTGGAGGATTGCCATCATTGTGAAATGGCAACTCTACCGAAGCGGGAATTGCCCTGCGTTATTGACTGCCGCACCGTGTATCGACAGCGGTATGTCGGGAATTGGGCGGCCTGTTCCCGTATTCGCTATTCATCGGCGAACGGCAGGCCATGTCTGCCTGCCGCGACTTCCCGCTTGCCCCGTTCCTTTGCGAAAGGCAGGCTGACGGGAAAATCGTGGAGAGATGACATGACCGTGCATATTGGTGCCAAGCCGGGCGAGATCGCCGAAACCGTATTGATGCCGGGCGATCCCTACCGCGCCCGCTGGGCGGCGGAGACCTTCCTTGAAGGTGCAAAGCTGGTCAATGAAGTGCGGGGCATGCTCGGTTTCACCGGGCATTGGAAGGGGCATCCCGTCACCATCCAGGGCTCCGGCATGGGGATGCCGTCGCTGTCGATATATGCCAACGAGCTGATGAAGGAATATGGTGCCAAGACGTTGGTGCGCATCGGCTCCTGCGGCGGGATGCAGGAACATGTGGCGATCCGCGACGTGATCATCGCGATGACCGCCAGCACCCTGACCTCGCCCTCTTCGGGTTTCTTCCGCGAGATGAACTTTGCCCCCTGCGCCGACTGGTCGCTGCTGCGCGCGGCGGTGGCGGCGGCGGAAGCACGTGGCACCCGCACCCATGTCGGCGGGATCTATTCCTCGGATGTCTTTTACGCCGAACGCCCTGATCTCGACGAGCAGATGGTGCGTCACGGTATTCTCGGCGTCGAGATGGAGGCGGCGGAGCTCTACACGCTGGCGTCCCGGCACAAATGCCGGGCGCTGGCGGTGCTGACCGTGTCGGACCATCTGCAGACCGGCGAGGCTTTGCCCGCCGAGGACCGCGAGAAGACCTTTGGCGACATGGTCGAAATCGCGCTGGAAGCGGCCTTCGCCCCGGAGTGAGCCCTGCGCCGTTCAGCTGCCGTGGCTGCGGTCATAGCCGTTGCGCAGCGGCGGGGTCCAACTGCTGAGCGCGCCTTTCTCGGGCGCGAAGACCTCAACCAGCAACGGATGGCAGGCCGCGCTGTCGGAGGAATGTTCCGCCGAGCAATCGCCGCCCGGACAGGTGCTGAGCGCGCCGAGCAGGTCGATCTCGGCGAACATCTCGAGATAATCGCCGGGGCGCACCGGGCTTGCCTTCATGAAATACTGGCCGGTGTCGCGGGTGAAGCCGGTGCACATGAAGACGTTGAGCACATCATGCACATGCGGCTCAGCCTCGACAGGCGGCACGCCGAGATGCGCGGCCAGCGCACGGGTCAGGTTGGAATGGCAGCAGTGATGATATTGCCCGCCCTTCAGCAGGTTATGCGTATAGGGGTCGCAGCGGGTGCCGATCACGTCATGTACCGAGCCGCCGAATTCATCCTTGCCGTACCAGTCGAGCGTGTCGCCCGTGATCGTCGCCATCGGGCGCAGGGCGGGAAAGCTCGACCAGAGCCGCGCGCCGGTGCTGACATGGGTGGCATGGAGCGCGCGGGTCTTGCCGGAATAGAAACGCTCGGACAGATCCCCGGCGTTCCAAAGGTTGAGATCGCCGACCTGCGGCCCTTCGACGGAGGTGATGCGAAAGAAATGCCCGGCCGGGACGCTGAACGTCCGCGCATCGCGTGGCGGCGCCAACACCTCGTCGATCTTTCGCGCCGTCTCGCGGGCGGTCACATAGAGCGCCATGTCCGGCTGTGGCAGGCTTTCGACCGGGTAGCAGATCACCGGCTTCACGGCGCGGCGCGCCTCGGCGTCGGGAGGGGTATTCATGTTGCGGCTCCGAAGTGATTGCGGCGCAGATTAGACCGCGGCCCGCCGCCCTGTCGAGGCGTCAGAGCGCGGGCGGTCGTCCCTGGGCCTTGCAGGTCACGGGCGGCCCCTCGCTGGCGGTGAACGCTTCGGCGCCGCAGGCCATGCAGCGGTACTTGCGCAGGCTGCCCTTGTCGCCGGTGCGGTCCTCGCGCCAGCGGCAGCCCCGGGTCGCGGCACCGCGCCGGGCGAAGATCGCCACGATGATGAAGGCGATGATGAAACCGATGATGAGCAGCATGTCTCGTCCTGCGACCGGGCGACGATAACCGGCGGCGCCCTGCCCGGCGCAACGCCGGGCCGGGTTCGCGCGCGATCAGACCGCGCGTTCGACCAGCAGCTTCTTGATGTTCTGGATCGCCTGCGCGGGGTTCAGCCCCTTGGGGCAGGTGCGCGCGCAGTTCATGATCGTGTGGCAGCGGTAGAGCTTGAACGGATCTTCCAGATCATCGAGCCGCTCGCCGGTCGCCTCGTCACGGGAATCGATGATCCAGCGATAGGCATGCAGCAGCGCGGCGGGACCGAGGTAGCGGTCGCCGTTCCACCAATAGGAGGGGCAGGAGGTCGAGCAGCAGGCGCAGAGGATACATTCGTAAAGCCCGTCGAGCTTGGCGCGGTCCCCAGTCGACTGCTTCCATTCCTTGGCCGGTTCCGGTGTCTCAGTCTCGAGCCAGGGCTGGATCGCGGCGTGCTGGGCGTAGAAATGGGTGAGATCTGGGATCAGGTCCTTGATCACCGGCATATGCGGCAGCGGATAGATCTTCACCACGCCCTTGATCTCTTCCATGCCATAGGTACAGGCCAGCGTGTTGATCCCGTCGATGTTCATCGCGCAGGACCCGCAGATCCCCTCGCGGCAGGAACGCCGGAAGGTCAGGGTCGGATCGATCTCGTTCTTGATCTTGATCAGCGCGTCGAGGATCATCGGGCCGCAGGTGTCCATGTCGACGAAATAGGTGTCGACCGCGGGGTTCTTCCCGTCATCGGGATTCCAGCGATAGATGTGGAATTCGCGCAGATTGCTTGCGCCCTGCGGTTTCGGCCAGGTCTTTCCGCTGGTCATGCGGGAATTCTTGGGGAGCGTCAGTTGGACCATTTCGCGTCTCCTGTCGTTGCGGGCCACTGCCCGATGTTGCCACCCCTGCCCACGGCAGCGGTCAAGTTGATATTCAGCCCCTGCCCTGCCGGACAAAGAGCGTATTGCCTTCGGCCTCGAACACCGGGGCATAGCCGCAGGCGGTGATCCGGCCGATGAGGTCGCCCTGCCAGTGGCGGGCATGTGCGGTCTCGATCAGCATTGCCTCGGGCAGGAAACCGCACTCGGCCCCCTGCGCCAGCAAAGGCGCCAGCGCGGCGTCCTCGCCGCCCTCGATATCGATCTTCAGCACCGTCACCTCATGCGCCTCTGCCGTACCGAGGAAATCGCTCAGGGGGCGCAGCGGCACCAGCGTCGCGTCCGTGGCAGGCGCGGCGAAGATCGGTTCCAGCGCCGACTGCCCGTGATTGCCGCGGCGCAGATGCAACATCGCCTCGCCCGGCGCACCGGCGATCGCGCAACCCTCGATGCGGATCACATGGCCCAGATTGTTGAGCGCGATGTTATGGCCGAGCCGCCCGATCATCACCGGGTTCGGCTCGAACGCGATGACCCGGCTGCCCGGGCCGGCGGCGAGCCCCAACGGCACCGCGAAAGCACCGCAATTGGCGCCGATGTCGAAGATCAGCGCGTTGCGCCCTTCGATCCGCTCCATCAGCGCGGTCAGCGAGCGCATTTCCGGCGGATGCCCGTCGAGCCAGATACGCCGGTCGGTGTAATTATCGCGCGGATCGACATACATGTGGATCCCGGCAAATTCGATCTCCGTCGGGCGCAGATGCGGCACCAGCGCCCGGCGCGTCGGCTTGTCGGCCTGCCGGAACGCCTCGCGCAGGGCGGCGAGCTCGGCAGGGACATGCGGCCCGTCGTCCTGTGCGACGTTCACCGCCGTATCGGCGGTGATCTCGTTCAGATGCGGGCGGATCAGACGCATCGGTTCAGAAAATCCCCTTTGCCGCCGCACGCTGCGACAGACATTGCTGGGTCTCGGGCCGGGCGAGGATGTTGCGGATCGTGCCGATCATCGCATCATCGACCCCGACCACGGCCGCCCGCGCGAATTCGCGCACTTCCAACGCCGCGGCATTGTCGATCACGCAATCGGTAAAGGGTGTCAGCAGTTCCTTGGGCACCTGGGGAAAGCGGGTCGCCAGCGCTTCGGCGACCGCGCCCTTGGCGACCTGTCGCCCGGTGTTGTCCGCCGCCTGTTCGATCTCGGTACAGGCGGAAAGGCTGAGCAGGGTGGCGGCGATGACGAGCGGACGCATGGCTCAATACACCCGTGCTTTGGGCGCGATCTTCTTGAGGTCGATCCCGCCTTCGTTGTGGCTGGTCAGCGGCTGCAGATGCACGCCGCGGTAGCCGAGGCTGGCCTCGTTGCCCTTGAACCAGACGAGGCTGTGCTTGCGCCAGTTCTCGTCGTCCCGCTCGGGATAATCCTCATGGGCATGCGCCCCGCGGCTTTCCTTGCGCGCTGCGGCGGCGGTGATCGTGGCGACCGCGTTGGGCATCAGGTTGGTCAGTTCCAGCGTCTCCATCAGGTCTGAGTTCCAGACCAGCGACGTGTCGGTGACATGCAGATCGCTCAGCTTGCCCGCGACCTCGTTCATCTTCACGCGCCCCTCTTCGAGGGTCTTGTCGGTGCGGAACACGGCGGCATCGGCCTGCATGGTCTTTTGCATCTCGAGCCGCAGATCGGCGGTCGGCACATGGCCCTTGGCATAGCGCAGCCCGTCAAAACGGCTGAACGCGGCATCGACCGAGCGCTGGTTCGGCGTCGGCACCGGGGCTTCCGGGTCCACCACCTTGGCGGCACGGATCGCAGCGGCGCGGCCGAAGACCACAAGGTCGATCAGCGAGTTGGAGCCAAGCCGGTTGGCGCCATGCACGGAGGCACAGCCCGCCTCGCCGACGGCCATCAGACCCGGCGTGACATTGTCGGGCTTGTCGTCGGTCGGGGCCAGCACCTCGCCCCAGTAATTCGTCGGGATGCCGCCCATGTTGTAGTGCACCGTCGGCAGCACCGGGATCGGCTCTTTCGTCAGGTCCACCCCGGCGAAGATCCGCGCGCTTTCGGAAATGCCCGGCAGGCGCAGGTCCAGCGTCTCGGGCGGCAGGTGATTGAGGTGCAGATGGATGTGATCCTTGTTCTCGCCCACCCCGCGACCCTCGCGGATCTCCATGGTCATACAGCGGCTGACCACATCGCGCGAGGCGAGATCCTTGTAGGTCGGCGCATAGCGTTCCATGAAACGCTCGCCCTCGGAATTGGTGAGATAGCCGCCCTCGCCGCGCGCGCCCTCGGTGATCAGGCAGCCCGCGCCATAGATGCCGGTGGGGTGGAACTGGACGAATTCCATGTCCTGCAGCGGCAGCCCGGCCCGCGCGGTCATGCCGCCGCCATCGCCGGTGCAGGTATGCGCGGAAGTGGCGGAGAAATAGGCCCGGCCATAGCCGCCGGTGGCCAGTACCACCATTTTGGCGGCGAACAGATGCATGGTGCCGTCATCGAGCTTCCAGCACAGCACGCCCTGACAGACGCCGTCCTCGGACATCACCAGATCAATGGCGAAATACTCGATGAAGAATTCCGCCTTCTGCTTCAGGCTCTGACCATAGAGCGTGTGCAGGATCGCGTGGCCGGTCCGGTCGGCGGCGGCACAGGTGCGCTGCACCGGGGGGCCTTCGCCGAATTCGGTAGTGTGACCGCCGAAGGGCCGCTGGTAGATCTTGCCCTCCTCGGTGCGCGAGAACGGCACGCCGTAATGTTCCAGCTCATAGACCGCCTTGGGCGCCTCGCGGGCGAGATATTCCATCGCATCGGTGTCGCCGAGCCAGTCGGAGCCCTTGACCGTGTCATACATGTGCCACTGCCAATTGTCCGGGCCCATGTTGCTCAGGCTGGCGGCGATGCCCCCCTGCGCGGCCACGGTATGCGAGCGGGTCGGGAAGACCTTGGAGATACAGGCCGTGCGCAGGCCCTGTTCCGCCATGCCGAGCGTGGCGCGCAGACCGGCACCACCGGCGCCGACCACGACGACGTCATATTCATGGGTTTCATAATCATAAGCAGCCATTCGTCGGTCTCCCGTTAGGCGGATTGGAGGTCGGTGCCCGGAGCACCGGAATGTCAGAGCGCGAGGCGCGCGATCGCGAAAACGCCCACGGCGGCGGCGCCGTAGCTGAGCACGCGCACCAGGATCAGGGTGATCTTGCCGGTGAGTCCATGCACATAATCCTCGATCATGATCTGCGCTCCATCGGCGAAATGCTTGAAGCCGACCACCAGCGTCAGCGCCGCGACGATCGCCGGGAAGGGCCGTGCATAATAGGCCAGCACCTCCTCATAGCCGCCGCCGAGCGCGCGGCCGAAGGTAAAGACGAAGAGCGGAATCAGGATCAGCAGCGAAACCGAGCTCAGGGTCATGGCCCAGTGATGGTCGGTCCCGGATTTGGCGGAGCCGAGACCCTCGGCGCGTTTGCGGGCGGTCAGATAGCGCATGTCGGTCCCCTCAGAGAATGATCACGGTCAGGATGGTCAGCACGACCGATCCGATCAGGCAGGCCCAGCCGAGCTTGGTGGCGGTCTCGATCTCGAGCCCGATCGCCTGGTCCCAGATCAGATGGCGGATGCCCGCCAGCGTGTGATACCACAGGCCGAGCACCGATAGCGCCATCACCAGATCGCCGAACCAGCCGGTCAGCAGCCCGTTCACCGTGTCGAAATAATCCGCGCTGGTCGCGGCCGCGAGGAACCACCAGACGATCAGCAGCGCCGCTATGCCCATGGCATTGCCGGTGATGCGCGTCAGGATCGAGGTGATCGAGGTGAGCTGCGGTCGGTAGATCGACATATGAGGTGACAGCGGGCGGTTGCCCCGGTTCACGTCGGCCATGGCGGAATCCTTTTCGTTGCTGCCTACTTGATAGCGCTTTTTGCGCCGGTGTCACGGGGCCAGCCGGGGTTTGGCCGCAGAATGTTGCCGGTCTGTCAGGCGATTGCGGGAAAGTTCCGCCGCGACTACCGATTTGTGATCACACGTCCGGAGGCTGTGATCACGGTCGACCGTTTGCGCTGATCTGCCTTGTCGTTTCGCGCTGCAGCTTGCGGCGGATCTGGGCCGGGTAATCCTCGAATCCATTGGCGGTGATCACGAAGGCGCCCTCGCCATGGATCAGGTTTTCGAAGAAATATGCAGTGAGATCGGCCTCGTCGGTCTCGATTGCCAGCGCATTGACCACGATCCCGGCATCGCGCAGCAGCCCGCGCAGCTCCCCCGGGGCGATCCCCTCGTTCGAGACCCCGTCCCCGGAGACGTCGATGACCCTGCGGCGACATTCAGGCACTGCTTCGAAGCTTGCGATGGCCAGGTTCAGCGCCTCGCCGATGGCAGTGGAGAAGTTGCGCCAGCGTCGCGGCGTTGCGACAATCTGCCTCGCCAGGCGTTCCACGTCGGCAGGCTGTGCAAGCCCGGTCCAGGGCACCACCTGCGCCTGGCGAGAACTGCCCGACCATTGGATCAGCGTCACCTCGGCGCGCTGATCGACCAGCGCCTCGGCGACGATCCCGTCATTCAGCGCGGCGGCGAGTCCGTCCATCTGGATGCGGTATTCCTCATGATCCACGGAGCCCGAAACATCGACCGCCAGCACCAGCGCGAGGTCGCAGGCGGCAATCGGCAGGGGCCAGAGGGAAAGCAGGGCAAAAAGGCGCAGCATGGGCGAAGCCTAACGCAGAATCGCACCCGGGTCGCGCAGATTGGACCTTCGCATGCGCGGCAGCGACGGAACGCTCCGCGGGGAGTATTTGACGCATAAAGACGCGAAAGGCGCGCCGTTTCGGGCGCGCCTTGATCCTTGCGGGGCGGTCTTTTTCAGCCCAGCGTGCTGTCGATACCCTTGCAGGCTTCGACCAGGCCTTTGACGGCCTTAACCGAATTGTCGAACATGCCCTGCTCGTCCTTGTTCATCGAGATTTCGACGATGCGCTCGATGCCACCGGCACCGATCACCGTCGGCACGCCGACATAGAACCCGTTGAGACCATAGGCGCCGTCCACATAGGCGGCGCAGGGCAGGACGCGCTTTTGATCCTTGAGGTAGCTCTCGGCCATTTCGATGGCGGAGGTGGCCGGTGCGTAGAAGGCCGAGCCGGTCTTCAGCAGGCCGACGATCTCGGCGCCGCCGTCGCGGGTGCGCTGCACGATCGCGTCGAGCTTCTCCTGGCTGGTCCAGCCCATCTTCACCAGGTCCGGCAGCGGGATGCCCGCAACGGTGGAATAGCGGACCAGCGGCACCATCGTGTCGCCATGGCCGCCGAGCACGAAGGCGGTGACGTCCTTCATCGAGACGTTGAATTCGCTGGCGAGGAAGTGGCGGAAACGCGCGGAATCGAGCACGCCCGCCATCCCGCAGACCTTCTCATGCGGCAGGCCGGAGAATTCGCGCAGCGCCCAGACCATCGCATCCAGCGGGTTGGTGATGCAGATGACGAAAGCGTCCGGCGCGTGTTTGGCGATGCCCTCGCCGACCGATTTCATCACCTTGAGGTTGATGCCGAGCAGGTCGTCGCGGCTCATCCCGGGCTTGCGGGCGACACCGGCGGTCACGATACAGACATCGGCACCCGCGATATCCGCGTAATCCTGCGTGCCGGAAAGGGTCGCGTCGAATTTCCCTGCCGGACCGGATTCTGCGATGTCCAGCGCCTTGCCTTCGGGCGTACCCTCGGCAATGTCGAACAGGACGACGTCGCCCAGTTCCTTCAGTGCTGCGAGGTGAGCGAGCGTGCCGCCGATCTGCCCGGCGCCGATCAGGGCGATTTTGGGTCTGGCCATTGTGGTATCTCCAACAAGGTTGCGTTGGCGCCGGCATACCGAAATGCGCGGCACCGTGCAAGTTGCGCGTCGGGCGTTGCCACAAAGTGTTGAGTTAAAACAAAAAAGGCTGCCCGCACGGGGCAGCCTTCGAGATGTGAGCTTTCAGGCTCTATCAGTCGACCTGATACTCGGGCTGGGATTCCAGCGCTTCTTCGGTGCTGTCGATATAGATGCGGATATCGTCGCCTTCGGCGTTCTTGAGGATCTGCAACTCGTCGAAGGTCACGGCGACCGGCTTTTCGCCAAGCCCCAGGAAGCCACCCACGTTGATTACAACGCGCTCGACCTTGCCGTCTTCAGACATGATCAGGGTGTCCACTTCGCCGACGGATTCGTCATTCACGCCATAGACGCTGGTGCCTTCGATATCTTCGGCGGTCATTGCCTGAACCTCTTCCATCGGCGCTTCGGCATAGCCTTCACGCTCGACCTGCGGACGGGTCAGCAGGGGACGGTCAGTGGTGGTGACGACGGTATTGTCCTCGGCCATGGTCTCGGTTTCGACAGCTTCGCCTTCGACATTGGCTTCAGCTTCGGCGGCCAGTTCCTCGGTCTCGGCTTCAGCGTTCTCGGCCATCTCCTCGGTTTCGGTCTCGACATTCTGAGCCATCTCTTCGGTCTCGGTCTCGACGTTCTGAGCCATTTCCTCGGTCTCGGCCTCGGCATTCTCGGCCATCTGCTCGGTCTCGGCTTCGGCGTTCTCTGCCATCTGCTCCGTCTCGGCTTCCATGTTTTCGGCCGATTGCTCCATGCTCGCGTCCATCGGACGTTCGAACTCGGGCGATTGCTCCAGCATTTCCTTGGACGTGTTCACCACGAGGAAACGCTCGTTGCTGTCGCCTTCCTCGCGCAGGATCTTGATCTTGTCCATCGAGATCGACACGTCGCGCTCGCCCATGCCGAGGAAGCCACCGATCCCGAGGATCACGGCGGAAACGTCACCTTCGGGGGTGATGATGATATCGTTGATCTCGCCGATATCGTCCCATTCCTGTTCAGCGCCATCGGCGATACGGGCTTCGGCATCAACCTCTGCTTCGGAATTATAAATGCGCATACCGATCAGATCGGAGGCGAAGAAATCATCTTGCTGAACCTGTACGGAGCCGAACCCTTCGGTATGGGTTTCGGCATAGGCCGCGCCGGTCATCGTCAGCAGAACTGCGGTAGTGCTTAGAAAACGTTTCATTTCGTGTACTCCTGGTTCTTTCGCGAGTGTCGATCACTCTCCTGTGTTCCCAACACCCAGCCCTGCCGCCGGTTCCGCGCGAACTTGCCAATTTCTGTCCCACACTCGCTTTTTGCTTGCCGCGCGCTCATCCGACTCAGGCGCGCCGCAAAGCGCATAGCCCTGACGGCGGGACCTTCTTTCCCGCGATGCGCGAAGTTGACTCAGGTCTCGGAGGTTTCATGCGACAAGGTTTCGGCCAATTTCTCGAAAGCGCGGCCCGAGGCGATCATGCAGGTCTGGCCGCGCGGATCAGTCATGGTGATCGTCCAGCTGCCGGTCGTATCGGAAGCGAAAATCTCGACCAGCACATCGCCGCCGGTACTGGCGCCGAGCCCGACCGAATGCCGCGTCTCGCCATAGCCCTCCGCCAACCGGGTCACCACCGTCTCGCGGGGCGCACAATTCTGCGGGGCCGCCGAAGCTTCGCCCAGCGTCATCAGAAGGGCCACCGCGCTGCTCAGCCCGGTCAGGTGAATGGATGTGATTCTGCTGTTCATGACGTTCTGCCTTTCCCTGGATGGCAAAAGCCTGCTGCCCGGCAGCTGAAAATCGGGTTAACGCGGCGTTCGGCAGCGCTATTCGCTGCAGTGCGGCGAAATGGGTCTTGAGTTTTTCGGGCAAAAATGCCCCTTTTGCGCGCAATATTGTTGCCAAGTCAGACTGCGGAGTCCCTCCATGTCCAAAATCACCCGTCCGTTGCGCTCCGTGCTGTATATTCCGGCGTCGAAATCGCGCGCGCTCGACAAGGCCCGGAACCTGCCCTGCGACGCGATCATCTTCGATCTCGAAGACGCGGTCAGCCCGCAGGAGAAACCCGCCGCCCGTGCACCGCTGGCCGAAGCGCTGGCCCAGGACGGTTTTGGCGCCCGGCTCAAGGTGGTGCGCATCAACGGGCTCGACACCGAATGGGGCCGTGCCGATGCCCGCGCCGTCGCAGAGATGCGGCCTGACGCGGTGTTGCTGCCCAAGGTCGGTACGCCTGACGACCTGCAGGCTCTTGCGGAAATCACCGGGGATTTGCCGCTCTGGGCGATGATGGAGACGCCGGGCGGTGTGCTCAACGCACCCGCCATCGCCGCGCATCCGCTGTTGCAGGCGCTGGTCATGGGCACCAATGATCTTGCCAAGGATCTCGGCAGCCGCGCCCGCCCGGACCGACTGCCGCTGCAGTCGGGTCTCGGGCTGTGCCTGCTGGCCGCCAAGGCGCAGGGCCGCGCGGTTATCGACGGCGTCTATAATGCCTTCAAGGACGAGGACGGGCTGCGCGCGGAATGCGAGCAGGGCCGCGACTTGGGGTTCGACGGCAAGACCCTGATCCACCCGGCGCAGCTCGCCATCGCCAACGAAGTCTTTTCCCCCAGTGACGCCGATGTCGAGCTCGCCACCCGGCAGATCACCGCTTTCGAGGCGGCAGAGGCCGCCGGAGAAGGCGTGGCCGTGGTCGAGGGGCGGATCGTCGAGAACCTGCATGTTGCCACTGCGCGCGAAATACTGGCAAAACACGCTGCAATCGCAGAGATGAACCCGGAGTAAACCCATGGCCCTTCTGATCCTCGGTCTGATCCTCTGGATCGCCGCCCATTGGTTCAAACGCCTGGCCCCCGGGCCGCGCGCCGCTATGGGCAATCCAGGCAAGGGGCTTGTCGCCGTGGCGCTGGTGATCGCGCTTGGGCTGATCATCTACGGTTACCGCAGCGCCGCCTTCGTGGATGTCTGGTATCCGCCCGCCTTCATGGTCCACATCAACAATACGCTGATGCTGCTGGCGCTCTGGGTCTGGGGTTCGAGCGCTGCGAAAGGGGCCAAGGCCTGGCCCGCATCGCGCATCCGCCATCCGCAGCTCACCGCGGTGAAGATCTGGGCGCTTGCGCATCTGCTGGTCAACGGCGATCTGGCCAGCATGCTGTTGTTCGGCACGATGATGGGCTGGGCAGTCGGTTCGGTGATCCTGATCAACCGCAGCGAGCCGAACTGGACCCCGCCGCCGCCCGCAGGCCGGGCCACCTATATCCGGCTCGCGGTGATCACGCTGGTTGTCTTCGCCCTGATCGCCGCCATCCACATCTGGCTCGGCGTCTGGCCCTTCCCTTCCTGAACAATCGGAGTTTCACATGAAACTATATCGCTTTCTGTCTGAAGAGGACACTTCCGCCTTCTGTCACAAGGTCAGCGAGGCGCTGAGCAAGGGATGGGAGCTTTACGGCACCCCGACCCAGACATGGGACGCGGCCGCGGGGGTCATGCGCTGCGGTCAGGCGGTGATCAAGGAGGTCGAAGGCAGCTATTCGCCCGATCTCAAGCTGGGAGCGCAGTGATGGGAGCCAAGACCAACCCGGGCCGTTTCTTCGAGGATTACCACGTCGGCGACACGATCCACCATGCGGTGCCGCGCTCTGTCGGGCAAGGCGAACGGGCGCTCTATCATGCGCTCTACCCGGCGCGTCACGCGCTCTATTCCTCCGATATGTTCGCGCGCGCCTGCGGCCTGCCCGCCAGCCCGCTCGATGACCTGATCGCGTTCCACGTGGTGTTCGGCAAGACCGTGCCGGATGTCTCGCTCAATGCCGTGGCCAATCTCGGATATGCGCAGGGCCGCTGGCTGGCGCCGGTCTGGCCGGGCGATACGCTGCGCTCGGTCTCCGAGGTGATCGGGGTCAAGGAGAATTCCAACGGCAAGACCGGCGTCGTCTGGGTCCGCACCAGCGGCTATAACCAGCATGGCAAGGCGGTGCTGGAATATGTCCGCTGGGTGATGGTGCGCAAACGCGATGCCGCCTCCGCCGCGCCGGAGCCCGTGGTGCCAGACCTGCTGAGCGCGCTCGATGCAGAGGCGCTGAAGATCCCCGAAGGGCTCGATTTCAGCGATTACGATTTCACCCTTGCCGGAGAGCCGCATCGCTGGGGCGATTACGAGATCGGCGAGCAGATCGACCATGTCGATGGCGTCACCGTCGAGGAAGCCGAGCATATGGTCGCGACGCGGCTCTGGCAGAACACCGCCAAGGTGCATTTCGATACCTCTGCCCGCCCCGACGGCAGCCGCCTGATCTATGGCGGTCACGTGATCTCCATGGCCCGGGCGCTGTCGTTCAACGGGCTGGCCAATGCGCAGATGATCGTCGGGCTCAACGGCGGCGCGCATGCCAATCCCTGCCTGTCGGGCGATACGGTGCGCGCCTGGTCCGAAGTGCTCGACAAGGCCGACACACCCGCCCCCGGCGTCGGCGCGATCCGGCTGCGGCTGGTCGCCACCAAGGACGGCGATCCCTTCCGTCTCAAGGGCGAGGACGGGAAATATCTTCCCGAGGTGCTGCTCGATCTCGATTACTGGGCATTGATGCCGAAATGATCCGGGGCCGGGGCGCCCTCGTGTTGCCGCCCCGGCCTTCCCATCGGGCCCAACCGCACCTTGTGGGCAAACCGGCTTGACCGGGAACTGAGTCGCAACCGCGCCAGAACCCCGTGCCGACCCCGCTTTTCAAACAGAACATCCGCAACATTTCGCTGATTGACCGCTTTTGTGATCACACCCCATTTCGCCGTGATCACAAATGTCGGATTGGGGCTGGCCAAAGCCGGACGACTGCTGAAATATCTTCACCGAGCCTTTAGACTCCATCGTGTAACGCGATTTGACTGGAACAGAAACGGGACCGTTTTTCATGAACATCCACGAATATCAGGCGAAAGCCCTCCTGCGCAGCTACGGCGCCCCTGTCTCCGACGGCCGCGTCGTGCTGAAAGCCGAAGACGCCAAGACCGCCGCCGGTGCGCTCGACGGTCCGCTGTGGGTGGTCAAGGCCCAGATCCACGCCGGCGGTCGCGGCAAGGGTTCGTTCAAGGAAGCCGATGCCGGTGACAAGGGCGGTGTGCGTCTTGCAAAGTCGGTGGAGGAAGCCGCCGAGGAAACCAAGAAGATGCTCGGCCGCACCCTCGTGACCCATCAGACCGGCCCGGCAGGCAAGCAGGTCAACCGGATCTACATCGAAGACGGCTCCGGCATCGAAACCGAGCTCTACCTTGCCCTGCTGGTCGATCGTCAGACCAGCCGCATCTCCTTCGTCTGCTCCACCGAGGGCGGCATGGATATCGAGGAAGTCGCTGCCAGCACGCCCGACAAGATCCTCTCTTTCAGCGTCGACCCGGCCAGCGGCTACCAGCCCTTCCACGGCCGCCGCATCGCCTTCGCCCTCGGGCTCGAGGGCAAGCAGGTCAAGCAATGCGTCGGCCTGATGGGGCTGCTCTACAAAGCCTTCACCGAGAAGGACATGGAGATGCTTGAAATAAACCCGCTGATCGTCACCGACAGCGGCGATCTCAAGGTGCTCGACGCCAAGGTCAGCTTTGACGGCAACGCGATCTACCGCCACGGCGACATCGCCGACCTGCGCGACACCACCGAGGAGGACAGCAAGGAGCTCGAAGCCTCGAAATATGACCTGAACTACATCGCGCTGGATGGCGAGATCGGCTGCATGGTCAATGGCGCGGGCCTCGCGATGGCGACCATGGACATCATCAAGCTCTACGGCGCCGAGCCGGCCAACTTCCTCGACGTCGGCGGCGGTGCCACCAAGGAAAAGGTCACCGAAGCCTTCAAGATCATCACCTCCGACCCGCAGGTCAAAGGCATCCTCGTGAACATCTTCGGCGGCATCATGCGCTGTGACGTGATCGCCGAGGGCGTTGTCGCCGCGGTCAAGGAAGTCGGGCTGAAAGTGCCGCTGGTGGTGCGTCTGGAAGGCACCAATGTCGATGCCGGCAAGGAAATCATCAACAATTCCGGTCTCGACGTGATCGCCGCGGATGACCTCAAGGACGGGGCGCAGAAGATCGTCAAGGCGGTCAAGGGCTGAACCGCCCTCCGAGGAGCTTTGCCATGACCCTGCCCGCGCCCATGTCCTCCCCCGCCCTGCCGGAGCTTTCCGGCCTGACGGGTGGTGACGGCGGCCGGGCGGTCTAGGTGGACCGGATATGAACCAGCGTATCGCAGAACAGAAACATCCCGACGCCGCGCCCAGCAAGGCACGGAACCACGCCGCCCAGCTCCGGCAGGGCGACCTCCCGGACGCACCCCTTAGCTGGCTGGCGACCGGCGCCGTGGTTGTCGCGATCTGCCTGAAGATCCTCGCGGTGCAGCTTCTGCCGCTCACTCTGCAGGAAACGCTGCTGGCCGAGGGCGGTCTCTACGAGACGCTTTCGGTGCTGCTTTATCTCGTCGCGGTGATTGCGCTGCTTGCGCTGTTCCCGCTGCGGCAGGTGGCGCAGCGCTGGTATCTGCCGGTGCTGCTTCTGCTCTTCGCCGCGCGCGAGCTCGATCTCGACAAAGCCCCCTTCACCCTCGGCCTGCTGAAGGCCCGCCAATACAGCAGCGACGCGGTGCCCATGGGGGAAAAGATCATCGCGGCGATCCTGCTGATCGCCATTCTCGGTACGCTGATCGTGACCCTGCGTCGCGAGACCGGCGCTCTGCTGAAGGCGCTGATGCGGGGCAGCGCCGCCGCGATGGCGATCGTGATCGGGCTGTTCCTCGGCATCGCCGCCAAGACCTTCGACGGGTTGGCCCGCAAGCTCTCTCCCTTCGGCATCGATCTCTCCGAGGGGTTCAACCACACGATCTACGTGATCGAGGAGATCGGCGAACTGGGCATCCCCCTGATGTTCCTCACCGCCATCCTGCTGCTCGCGCAGCGCGCCCGACATCGCAATCAGCCTCCGCAAAGGGCCGACGAAATCTGACCTGCCCTGCGCATCGGCGCGCCGCGGCACCCCAAACTGACCAAGGAAAAAACATGGCCGTACTCGTAGACGAAAACACCAAAGTCATCTGTCAGGGCCTCACCGGCTCGCAGGGCACGTTCCACACCGAACAGGCGATCGCCTATGGCACCAAGATGGTCGGCGGCGTGACCCCCGGCAAGGGCGGTCAGACCCATCTTGACCTGCCGGTGTTCAACTCGGTGCACGAGGCCAAGCACGTGACCGAAGCCAATGCCAGCGTGATCTACGTTCCGCCGCCCTTCGCCGCGGATTCGATCCTCGAGGCGATCGACGCCGAGATGGAGCTGATCGTCTGCATCACCGAAGGCATCCCGGTGCTCGATATGATGCGCGTCAAACGCGCGCTCGAAGGGTCGAAGTCGCGGCTCATCGGGCCGAACTGCCCGGGCATCATCACGCCCGACGCCTGCAAGATCGGCATCATGCCCGGCCATATCCACAAGCGCGGCTCCTGCGGCGTTGTCTCGCGTTCCGGCACGCTGACCTACGAGGCGGTCAAGCAGACTTCCGATCTCGGCCTCGGCCAATCCTCCGCCGTCGGCATCGGCGGTGACCCGATCAAGGGGACCGAGCATATCGACGTGCTAGAGATGTTCCTCGCCGATCCGGAAACCCAGTCGATCATCATGATCGGCGAAATCGGCGGCTCCGCCGAAGAGGAAGCGGCGCAATTCCTCGCTGACGAGAAAAAGAAGGGCCGCTGGAAGCCGACCGCCGGTTTCATTGCCGGGCGCACCGCCCCTCCGGGCCGCCGCATGGGTCATGCCGGAGCCATCGTGGCCGGTGGCAAGGGCGGCGCAGAAGACAAGATCGAAGCCATGCGCGCGGCGGGCATCGTGGTGGCGGACAGCCCCGCGACCCTCGGCGAAGCGGTGCAGGAAGCGATCGACAAGGGCTAACCCCGTCGGGCGGGTGCCTGCCATCCGCCCGACCCCGGCGACCCCGGTAATATCACCGCGGCGCCACTCATTAAGTGATGTCAAGTGAGGCACTCGTCATGACCGAACAACCCGCCAACGATCAATTTCACGCATCCTCCTTCCTGGAAGGCCAGAATGCGGAATATCTCGAGGCCATGTATGCCCGCTACGCCAACGACCCCGATGCGGTCGATGAGGCGTGGCAGGCGTTCTTCAATGCCATGGGGGATGACGATGCCGCCGTCCGGGCGGAGGCGGCGGGCCCGAGCTGGGCGCGCCCCGACTGGCCGCCGATGCCCTCCGACGAGATCACCGGCGCGCTGACCGGGCAATGGCCTGCCCCCGCCGAAGGCACTGCCGCGGGTGACAAGATCAAGGCCAAGGCCGAGGAAAAGGGCGTCAAGCTCGGTGATGCGCAGGTCCGACAGGCGGTGCTCGACTCGATCCGCGCGCTGATGATCATCCGCGCCTACCGGATCCGCGGGCATCTCGTGGCCGATCTGGACCCGTTGGGCATGCGCGACACCGGCCATCACGCCGAACTTGACCCGAAATCCTACGGATTTACCGAGGCCGACATGGACCGGCCGATCTTCATTGACAACGTGCTGGGGCTTGAGGTCGCCTCGCTGCGCCAGATCCTCGACATCGTCAAACGCACCTATTGCGGCACTTTCGCACTGCAATACATGCACATCTCCGACCCCGAGCAATCGGCCTGGCTGAAGGAACGGATCGAGGGCTACGGCAAGGAGATCCATTTCTCAAAGGAAGGCCGCCGCGCCATCCTCAACAAGCTGGTCGAGGCCGAGGGTTTCGAGAAGTTCCTGCATGTCAAATACATGGGCACCAAGCGTTTCGGTCTTGATGGAGGCGAAAGCCTGATCCCGGCGATGGAGCAGATCATCAAGCGCGGCGGTCAGCTCGGCATTCAGGACATCGTCATCGGCATGCCGCACCGTGGCCGCCTCTCGGTGCTCGCCAATGTGATGCAGAAACCCTACCGGGCGATCTTCAACGAATTCCAGGGCGGCAGCTTCAAGCCGGAAGAGGTCGACGGCTCCGGCGACGTGAAATACCACCTCGGCGCTTCCTCGGACCGCGAGTTCGACGGCAATATCGTGCACCTGTCGCTGACCGCCAACCCGAGCCATCTCGAGGCGGTCAACCCGGTGGTGCTCGGCAAGGCCCGCGCCAAGCAGGACCAGCTCCACGACAGCACCCGCAGCAAGGCGATGCCGGTGCTGCTGCACGGCGATGCCGCCTTCGCCGGTCAGGGCGTCGTGGCGGAATGTTTCGCGCTTTCCGGCCTCAAGGGGCACCGCACGGGCGGCACCATGCATATCGTGGTGAACAACCAGATTGGCTTCACCACCGCGCCGCATTTCTCGCGCTCCTCGCCCTACCCGACCGACAATGCGCTGGTCGTCGAGGCGCCGATCTTCCACGTCAACGGCGATGACCCCGAAGCGGTGGTCCACGCCGCCCGGGTCGCCACCGAATTCCGCCAGAAGTTCAACAAGGACGTGGTGATCGACATCTTCTGCTACCGCCGCTTCGGTCACAACGAAGGCGACGAGCCGATGTTCACCAACCCCTTGATGTACAAGGAGATCAAACAGCAGAAGACGACGCTCAGCCTCTATACCGAGCGGCTCGTCAAGGACGGTCTGATCCCAGAGGGCGAGATCGAGGACATGAAGGCCGCCTTCCAGTCCATGCTCAACGAGGAATTCGAGGCCGGCAAGGATTACCGCCCCAACAAGGCCGACTGGCTCGACGGGAAATGGTCGCATCTCGACAAGATGAAGCAGAAGAAATACCAGCGCGGCAAGACCGCGATCTCCGGGGAAACGCTCAAGGAGATCGGCAAGGCACTGGTCACCGCCCCCGAGGATTACCCGCTGCACCGCACCATCTCGCGGCTGCTCGAGGCCAAGGCCGCGATGTTTGAAAGCGGCAAGGGCTTTGACTGGGCCACGGCGGAGGCGCTGGCCTTCGGCTCGCTGCTCACCGAGGGCTACAAGGTCCGCCTGGCCGGTCAGGACAGCACCCGCGGCACCTTCAGCCAACGCCATTCGGCTTTCATCAACCAGCAGAGCGAGGAACGCTACTACCCGCTCAACCACATCCGCAAGGGTCAGGCCGAATACGAGGTCATCGACTCGATGCTCAGCGAATATGCGGTGCTTGGCTTCGAATACGGCTATTCGCTCTCCGAACCCAACGCTCTGACCCTCTGGGAAGCGCAGTTCGGCGACTTCGCCAATGGCGCGCAGATCATGTTCGACCAGTTCATCTCGGCGGGGGAATCGAAATGGCTGCGCATGTCGGGCCTCGTCTGCCTGCTGCCGCATGGCTATGAGGGCCAGGGTCCGGAACATTCCAGCGCCCGGCTCGAACGCTTCCTGCAGATGTGCGGCGGCGACAACTGGATCGTGGCCAATTGCACCACCCCGGCGAATTACTTCCACATCCTGCGCCGCCAGCTGCACCGCAGCTATCGCAAGCCGCTGATGCTGATGACGCCGAAATCGCTGCTGCGCCACAAGCTCGCGGTCAGCACGGCGGATGAATTCACCACCGGCTCCTCCTTCCACCGGGTGCTCTGGGACGACGCGCAGCACGGCAATTCGGACACCCAGCTGGTTCCTGACGACCAGATCAAGCGGCTCGTCATGTGTTCGGGCAAGGTCTATTACGACCTGCTCGAAGAGCGCGACGCCCGCGGCATCGACGACATCTACCTGATGCGTTTCGAGCAATTCTATCCCTTCCCGGCGCAATCGGCGGTGAAGGAGCTCGAACGCTTCAAACAGGCCGAGATGATCTGGTGTCAGGAAGAGCCGAAGAACCAGGGCGCCTGGACATTCATCGAGCCGAATATCGAATGGGTGCTGAGCCGGATCGAGGCCAAGCATTCGCGTCCGCGCTATGTCGGGCGCGCCACTGCCGCCTCCCCGGCCACCGGCCTGGCCTCGCAGCACAAGAAACAACAACAGGCGCTCGTCGACGAAGCCCTGAGCATCGAAGGAAATTAACCATGACTAGCGAAGTTCGAGTACCCACGCTGGGCGAATCCGTGACCGAGGCGACCGTGGCGACATGGTTCAAGAAACCCGGCGAGAAAGTCGCCGTCGACGAGATGCTCTGTGAGCTCGAGACCGACAAGGTCACCGTCGAAGTGCCAAGTCCGGTGGCCGGTACCATGGGCGATATCGTCGCTGCCGAGGGCGATACCGTCGGCGTCGATGCCCTGCTTGCCACGATCAGTGAAAGCGGCGGCCCCGCCGAAGGCGATGATCCGGCGGAGAAGTCGATCGACGCGGGCCCCGAACATCCGAGCCCGCGCGAACCCAAGGACGGCAAGGACGGCGACCCCGCGGGCGGCGCTTCCGTCGACGTGATGGTGCCCAGCCTCGGCGAAAGCGTCACCGAAGCCACGGTCAGCACCTGGTTCAAGAAGGTCGGCGATACCGTCGCGCAGGACGAAATGCTCTGCGAGCTCGAGACCGACAAGGTCAGCGTCGAAGTCCCAAGCCCCGCGGCCGGAGTGCTGAGCGAGATCCTCGCCGAAGAAGGCAGCAGCGTCGAAGCCTCGGGAAGGCTCGCGGTGATCACCTCGGGTGACGGCGCCAAGGCGTCGGCCAGCGCGCAGGAAACCGCGCCCGCCCCGGCGGCCCAGAAGGTCGAAAGCAGCGACGGCAAGGATATCGAGGACGCGCCCTCGGCCAAGAAGGCCATGGCAGAGGCCGGTATCAGCCGCGATCAGGTCACCGGCTCGGGCCGTGACGGCCGCATCATGAAGGAAGACGTGGCTTCGGCCATCGCCGCAGGCAATTCGGCAGCCAAGGACAGCGCCGAGAACGCCCCGGCCCCGGCCAAACGCGCGCCTTCGGCAGCCGATGACGCGGCGCGCGAGGAACGCGTCAAGATGACCCGCCTCAAGCAGACCATGGCCCGCCGCCTCAAGGAAGCGCAGAACACCGCCGCAATCCTGACCACCTTCAACGAGGTGGACATGAGCGAGATCATGGCCCTGCGCAACGAGTACAAGGAACAGTTCGAGAAGAAACACGGCGTCCGCATGGGCTTCATGTCCTTCTTCACCAAGGCCTGCTGCCATGCGCTGAAGGAGATCCCAGAGGTCAATGCCGAGATCGACGGCACCGACGTGATCTACAAGAACTACGTGCATATGGGCGTCGCCGCGGGCACCCCTACTGGCCTCGTCGTGCCGGTGATCCGCAACGCCGACGCCATGTCATTTGCCGAGATCGAAAAGGCGATCAACGAAAAGGGCAAGCGCGCCCGCGATGGCAAGCTGACCATGGCCGACATGCAGGGCGGCACCTTTACTATCTCCAACGGCGGCGTCTATGGCTCGCTGATGACGGCCCCGATCCTCAACCCGCCGCAATCGGGCATCCTCGGCATGGCGAAGATCCAGGACCGCCCGATGGCGATCGGCGGCGAAGTGGTGATCCGCCCGATGATGTATATCTCGCTGAGCTACGATCACCGGATCATCGACGGCAAGGGCGCGGTGACCTTCCTCGTGCGGGTCAAGGAGCTGCTCGAAGATCCGCGTCGCCTTCTGATGGACCTGTGATAGGCTGGGCGGGGGCCTTCCCCGTCCTAAGTCCAACGGCAGGGGCGATTTTATCGCCCCGCCCAAACGCACAGGAGCCTGCACATGACCGAAGCACATATTCTCGCCCTCTATGGCTTTCTTGTTCTTCTGACCCTGCTGTTGCAGGTCACCGGCTCGATGCAGCAGCTCAGCCTCGGCTATTTGATGTCCAACCGTGACGAGCACCGCTCGGTCACCGGCTGGACCGCCCGGCTCAAGCGCGCGCTCGACAATTCGGTGGTCGCCATGGCGCTGTTCGCGCCCGCAATCCTGCTGCTGATCGCCACCAAACAGACCTCCGATGCCTCGCTGCTCGCGGCGCAGGTCTTCCTCATCGGTCGCATCGTCTATCTCCCGGCCTATGTCTTCGGCCTCGTCGGCCTGCGGACGCTTTCCTGGCTCGTCGGCTTCGCCGCCACCACGGTGCTCTACTTCCTCGCCCTCTGACCCCGAACGCCATTCTTTTAAGGATTAGCCATGCAATTGCTCTGCACTTATGAGATCAGCGGCTTTGACGCCTGGAAAACCGCCTTCGACGATGATGCCGATGCCCGCCGCGAAGCCGGGTTGACGGTGTTGCAGATCTGGCGCGACGCCGACAGCGACAGCCGCGCCTTCGTCCTCCTCGGCCTCACCGACCGCCCCCGCGCCCAGGCCTGGCTCGACCGCTCCGAGGCGCTGCGCTCGGATGACGCGGGTACGGTCACTGCCACCACCGCCCATTTCCTCGCCACCGCATGAGCGCCGAACTCACCGTCCTGGCGCTGGCGGCCTTGTTGCAGATGCTGCAATTCGCCGCCTTCGCAATCCCCGCCAACCGGGAGCTCGGACCGGGCTACACGATGTCGGCGCGCGACCGCGCCCCCTCGCGCCCGATGTCCGACCGCACCGCGCGGCTCGGCCGGGCGCTCGACAATCATTTCGAGGGGCTGATCCTCTTCACCATCGCGGTGCTGGTGATCGAGATTTCGGGCAGCAACAGCCTGCTCACCGCGGGTTGCGCCTGGCTCTACCTGATCGCGCGGATCGCCTATGTTCCCGCCTATGCCCTCGGCCTGCGCCCGGGCCGTTCGCTGATGTGGTTCGTCGGCTTCCTCGCCACCGCCCTGATGCTGCTTGCGGCGCTGTTCTGATGCATTCCCCTCCCCGCCCGCGGATCTTGCCCTTCTTTGGGTCTGAAATACCTCGGGGGTCCGGGTGCAGCGCCCCCGCCAGGTGCCGCAGAAACACCAATACGTAACCGATAAGATACCGACGTCATATCGACGTCCCCAAAGTCCAAGGAGACCCCTATGTCCAGCTATGATGTCATCGTGATCGGCTCCGGCCCCGGCGGCTATGTCGCGGCCATCCGCTGCGCGCAGCTCGGGCTGAAAACCGCCTGTGTCGAGGGGCGCGAGACGCTGGGCGGCACCTGCCTCAACGTCGGCTGCATTCCCTCCAAGGCCCTGCTGCATGCGACCCATATGCTGCACGAGGCAGAGCACAATTTCGCCGAGATGGGGCTCAAGGGCAAGAGCCCCTCGGTCGACTGGAAACAGATGCTGGCCTACAAGCAGAGCACCATCGACACCAATACCAAGGGCATCGAATTTCTGTTCAAGAAAAACAAGATAGACTGGATCAAGGGTTGGGCCAGCGTGCCCGAGGCAGGCAAGGTCAAGGTCGGCGACGAGACCCACGAAGCCAGGAACATCATCCTCGCCTCCGGCTCCGAAGCCGCCAGCCTGCCCGGGCTTGAGATCGACGAGAAGACCATCGTCACCTCCACCGGCGCGCTTGAACTGGGCAAGATCCCCAAGAAAATGGTGGTCATCGGCGCCGGCGTGATCGGTCTTGAACTCGGCAGCGTCTACGCCCGTCTTGGCAGCGAGGTCACCGTGGTCGAATATCTCGACGCCATCACCCCCGGCATGGACCCCGAGGTCCAGAAGACCTTCCAGCGCATGCTGAAGAAACAGGGCATGAAATTCATCATGGGCGCCGCCGTGCAGGGCGCCGAGGTGGCCAAGGGCAAGGCGAAGGTCAGCTACAAGCTGCGCAAGGATGACAGTGAGCACGAGCTTGACGCCGATACGGTGCTGGTCGCCACCGGGCGCAAACCCTATGTTGACGGGCTCGGGCTCGAGGCGCTCGGCATCGAGATGACCAAGCGCGGCCAGATCGCGGTGAACAACCAGTGGCAGACTTCCGTGAAGGGAATCTACGCCATCGGCGATGTGATCGAAGGCCCGATGCTGGCCCACAAGGCCGAGGACGAAGGCATGGCCGCGGCCGAGGTGATCGCGGGCAAGCATGGTCATGTGAACTACGGCGTGATCCCCGGCGTGATCTACACCCACCCCGAGGTTGCATCCGTGGGCGAGACCGAAGCGACGCTGAAGGAAGCGGGCCGCGCCTACAAAATCGGCAAGTTCAGCTTCATGGGCAATGCCCGCGCCAAGGCGGTCTTCGCCGGTGACGGTTTCGTCAAGCTGATCGCGGACAAGGAAACCGACCGCATCCTCGGCTGCCACATCATCGGCCCCGGTGCCGGCGATCTGATCCACGAGGTCTGCGTGGCGATGGAATTCGGCGCCTCCGCGCAGGATCTGGCGATGACCTGCCACGCCCATCCGACCTATTCCGAAGCGGTGCGCGAAGCGGCGCTGGCCTGCGGCGACGGGCCGATCCACATGTGAGGCGGTCGTCGCTGCACACATCCTGAGATTGGGCGGCCCAAGCGGGCCGCCTTTCATATTTGACCTGTGTGATGTTACGGCTTTTGGAGCAGGCGATCTTGTCGGCGCGTCGCCCTATCCATGCAGTCAGAGCCCGGAAGTCACTGGGAAAACACGCCGTGCATTCCCCGCCATCCGCTCAAACCGGGGCGGGCAGCTCCCCGTCAGGCAGCCAGCCCGCGTCGCGCAGCAAGGTCTCTGTCGCCCCCTCGACCTCTTCCTCGAGCCGTCGCATGAAATCCTGACGGCTCAGCCCCGGTTCGATCGGCGCGAGAAACTCCACCACCGCCAGGCCCGGACGCCGGAACAGCCCGCGACGGGGCCAGAAATAGCCGGCGTTGGTGGCGGCGGGCACGCAGGTCTGGCCGAGTTGCTGATAGAGCAGCGCCGTTCCGACCTTGTAGGGCACACGCAGGCCGGGTGCGACGCGCGTGCCCTGGGAATAGATCACCAGCTGGCCCGGATCGATCCGCCCGGCGTTCACATCCGCGAGCATCTTGGTGATTGCCTGCCCGCGCTTGCCGCGATCGACCGGGATCATCTGCATCCGCTTGGCATATTGACCGATCACCGGCATCCGCAGGATCTCGCGTTTCATAATGAAACGGGCGCGCGGCAAGGCATGGAAGATCATCAATATGTCGAGGAAGGACTGGTGTTTGGACGCGATCAGCACTTCGCCCTGGGGCACGTCGCCGCGCACTTCGCAGCGCAGCCCGATCATCCAGCGCGCGCTCCAGATCGCCCAGCCCGCATAGGTCTTGGAGGCGCGATAGGCACCGCGTTTGGAAAACAGCGCCCAGGGGGCGAAAACCAGGCCGATCACCGGCATGGCGATGGTAAGCTGCACGATATAGAGGATCGAGCGCACCCATTGCAACATCAGGCAAGCTCCCTCAGCACCCGGCGCGCCGCCTTGCCCGTCGCGAGGAAGGCCACGGCGGCGGCGAGCAACGGCACCAGAAACGGCGCCAGCCAGCCCCAACCCGCAAAGCCGAGCCCGGTCAGGAACCCGCCCTCGTCCGACGCGGCGGGCAAGAGCAGCACTGCCAGCACGCCGAGCATGGTTCCCGCGGCGGCGCCCGACAGCGCCCGCAAAGTGAAACGCCGGATGAAAGCCTGGGCGATATAGCTGTCGGTGGCCCCGACCAGGCGCAGCACGGCGATGACCTGGGCATTGGCGGCAAGCGCCGCGCGTGCCGCCAGGGTGATCATCGCCGCCACTGTGGCCCCGATCAGCAGTGTGGAAAGCCAGCCGAGCAGCCGCAGCCGCGAGGCCGCCTGCACCAGCGGCGCGCGCCAGCGGGTGTGATCGTCAAGCACCGCGCCGGGCACTTCAGCGGAGAGCCGCAGCCGCAACCCGACGGGATCGAGCCCCGCGCCGTTTTCGATCACCTCGATCAGCCGCGGCACCGGCAGCGCGTCGAGCTCCATATCCGGCCCGAACCACGGCGCCAGCAACGCCTGCTGCTCCTCGTCGCTGAGCGCGCGGGCGCTGCCAACGCCCTTGGTCGTTTCAAGGATCCGCAGCGCCGCCTCGGTCTGCGCGCTGCGCTGATCGAGCGGCGCGACAATGCGGATCGTGGCCGATTGCGCCAGCTCCTCGCCCCAGCGCTGCGCCAGCCGTCCGGAGGCCAGCGAAAGGGCGAGCGCGAACACCGCCAGAAACGCCATCGCAGCCGCGGCAAAAAGGGTGAGCTGCGCGGTGAAACCCGAAGGCGGCACCACCCGGTCGGCCTGTTTGTCCCGGCTGAAAAGGGCGCGCAGCGCGCGCAGATCGAACTTCACAAATCGGCCCCCGCCAGTTGAATGCGCCGGTTGGCGATGCGCAGCACCCGGGCCTGGACCTGCGCCTTGGTGGCGCGGATCAGACCGAGATCATGGGTGGCGATCAGCACGGTCTTGCCCATGCGGTTCAGCTCGACCAGGAGGCGCAGCAGACGCTGAGACATTTCCCAGTCCACGTTGCCCGTGGGCTCGTCCGCCAGAACCACATCGGGCGACATGATGACGGCACGGGCCAAAGCGGCCCGCTGCCGCTCGCCTCCCGACAATTCCGGCGGCAGCGCCGCGGCGCGGTGTTTCAGCCCGACCCAGGAAATCAGCTCGCCAAGATCTTCCCCGGCAGCCTCGGCATGGCGGCCCGATACGGTGAGCGGCAGCGCGATATTTGCGGTGACATCGAGATGGTCGAGGAATTGGACATCCTGGTGCACCACCCCGACCCGGCGTCGCAGCATCGCCACGTCATCGCGCGCGAGGCTGCGCACATCGGCGCCGAACAGGGTAAGCTGCCCCGCCGTCGGCAGCAGCGCGCCATAGCAGAGCTTCATCAGCGTGGTCTTGCCCGCCCCCGAGGGGCCAGTCAGAAAATGAAAGGATCCGGGCGCCAATTTCAGCGTGATATCCGACAGCAATTCACCGCCGCCATAGCTGTAGGCCACATTTTCCAGCTCGATCACGAAGCACCTCGTCACATTCGACCTGTTGTGCCCCAGCACCGCTCGGGATTCAATGCGCCAGATGGCCGGGCGCGGCGGCATTTGCACTTTTACTGCCCCTGCCGAGCCCATATGCTGAGCCCCGATAGTGAATTGTGGGTTCTAGTATGCGCCAGGCAACGACATGCGGCTGATTTGCCCGAATTGTGACGCTCAATACGAGGTGCCCGATGAGGTGATCCCGGCGGCGGGGCGCGATGTGCAATGTTCCAACTGCGGCCAGACCTGGTTTCAGCATCATGGCTCCGGCCCGGATGAGGAGAGCGACGCGGACGCCGCGCCGGAGGCAGCCGACGAAACCGATCCAGACCCGCAGGACGACACGCCGCCTCCCCCCGATCCGGCGCCCGCCGTCGCCCCGCAGCCTCGACAGCTCGACCCGAGCGTTGCCGATATCCTGCGCCAGGAGGCCGAGGCGGAACAGGCCGCGCGCAAACGCCGACAGCAGGGCGAAACGCTCGACAGCCAGCCCGATCTCGGCCTGGAAAACGGCGCCGATCCGCAGCCGCCAAGCGCCACCCGTTCCGTGATGCCGGAACCGGGAGCAGCGCCCGGGCCGGACCGGACACCAACGGCCGATCAGCCCGACACGCCCCCGCAGGGGGACGCCGCCTCCGATGACGGCCGCAGCGCGGAAGCGCGCGCACGCATGGCGCGGCTGCGGGGCGAGCCGATACCGGCGGAGCCTGCCACCTCCGCCGCGGCGGTCTCTTCGCGGCGCGAATTGCTGCCCGATATCGAGGAAATCAACTCCACCCTGCGCAGCGGCAGCGAGCGCCCCCGCAGGCAATCCATAACGCCGCGCAGATACGAGGAACCGGAACCGCGCAAGCGGCGCACGGGCGGTTTCCGCGCCGGTTTCGCGCTGGTCCTCGCATTGGCCGCGATCCTCGCCCTTCTCTATGCCTATGCGCCGCAGATCGCGCGCGCGGTGCCGCAGGTCGATCCCTGGCTCTCGGCCTATGTGGCGCAGATCGACTCGGCCCGGCTGGCGCTCGATGCCGCGGTCCAGGACCTCCTGCGCTGGCTCGATGACAAGGCGGCGCAATCCGGCGGCTGATCCGCCGCGTTGCAGCACTAGAACCGTTCCAGCAACCGTTTGAGATAATCCCGCTCGACCTCGGGCCGTGCCGTCTCGCCCGAGCGGCGGCGGATCTCGTCAAGCAGCCGCCTTGCGCGGTCCTGCCCGTTCTCGCCCTCGGCCAGCGGCGCATCGCTGCCCGACGCGCCATTGCCGCCCTGTTCACGCCCCAGCGGATCCCGATTGGCGCTGCGCCGGTCGGCCTCGGCGGTGCCCTGACCGGGCGCACCATCGCGCTCCTCCTGCGCCATCGCCTCGCCGAGCGCGCGCATCCCCTCGCGCAGAGCCTCCATCGCCTGTGCCTGATTGTCGATCGCACCGGGCAGGTCATTGTCGCGCAATGCCTGTTCGGCCGAATCCATCGCCCGCCCGGCCCGTCCGAGCGCATCGCGCGCGGCGCGTCCCTCGGGGCTGGCCTGACCGGGCAATTGCCCCTGCTGGCGTTTCAGCTCCTCGCGCAGCGCCCGTTGTCGCTCCGCAAGGCCCTCTTCGCTCGGCTCCGCGCCGTCATCGCCGTCCTGCGCCCCGCGCCGCCCCTGTTGCGGATCCCCGCTGCCTTGGCCCTGACCGTTCTGACCGTCGTGCTGCTGACCGCGCCCCTGTCCGCCGTCGCGCCCCTCGTTGCCCTGGCTCTCGCCGGCATTGGCACCGGGGTTGAACTGTTCCTGCAGATCGCGGAACGCCTGATCGCTGAGCCCCTGCTGTTCACGCAGCGTGTCCGACAGCCCTTCCATCGCCTGCTCGCCGGGGCTCTGACCCGCCTCACCGGGCTGCCCCTCGGTGACGCGCATGTTCTCCATCATTTCCTGGAACTCGCGCAGTGCCTGTTCGGCCTCGGCCATGCGGCCCTCTTCCATCAACTGCTGAATACGGTCCATCATCCGTTGCAGATCATCCTGGGTCATCTGCATGGAGTCACCTGGCGGCTGCTGGCCTTCCTGACCGCTGCCCTTCTCGGCCTGCTGGCGCCGCAATTGCCGCAGATATTCCTCCGTCGCCTGACGCAGCTCATCCATCAGCTGCGCGATCTCCTCATCCGACGCGCCGTTCTTCATCGCCTCGCCAAGCCGCTCCTGCGCGCGGCGCATCCGCTCCAGCGCATCGGCGAGCACGCCCTCCTCGATCTCGATCGCCAGCCCCCAGAGCTCCTCGGCAATCTCGGCCCGGACCTCCTCATCGAGCCCAAAACGCGCACGCAGCTCCAGCCGCTCGATCTGGCGGCGCAGCCGCAGCAGCAAGGTCTGCGAGCGGAAGATATCCTCCGGCAGATGGGTCACCGCCTTGAGCACTTGGGTGATGCGCCGGGCATTGTCGCGCGACCAGAGCAGATCGCGTCGCATCTCGATCACCGCCGCCGCCAGCGGATCGAAGAACCGCCGCCCCGGCAGAACCAACGCTGCAGGCTCGGCCCGACCGATCTGCTCGGCGGCGTCGAGCACGCTCAAGGATACGCGGACCGGCAGGTTGGCCCAGGGGTGTTTGGAGAAATCCTCGATCAGGTTTTCCTCGAAATCGCGGCGGTCCCCGGCGATCGGGGTCGGCAGCGGCACCAAGATCTCCGGTCGCGGTTCCGGTGCGACGCTGAGCCCGTACCGTCGTTCCACCGAGGCCAGATCGAGCCGGATCCGCGCCTCCCCCGCCGCGACGCCGTAATCGTCGCTCGCGCTGAAGGGCAATCGCGTCTCGCCGAGCGCCGAGACCTCCGGCGCGCCGCTGACCGATACGCGCGGCGAGGCATCGGGCAGCATCACCACGTCCCAGCTTTGCCCACCCGGGCCGGAAACGGTGATCTCCCCGCTCCGGCGCACCGCG
Source organism: Sulfitobacter aestuarii (assembly GCF_042685005.1). Lineage (NCBI taxonomy): Bacteria > Pseudomonadati > Pseudomonadota > Alphaproteobacteria > Rhodobacterales > Roseobacteraceae > Sulfitobacter > Sulfitobacter aestuarii. The sequence goes on from NZ_JBHUMP010000010.1 coordinate 72,515, forward strand.
AAATCCTGCGCCGTGACATTGTCCGATGACGCCACTTCGCCACGTCCCGAAACCGTTTCCGACAGGCCAAGCGCCCCGACCTCGCCATAGAGCCGCAGGGTGACCAAGGTGCCCTCGGGCAGGGTCAAGCTCCCGCCCTTCTGATCGTTGAGGTAAAGCGTCGGCTTGCCGGTATAGCGCGGCGGCTCCGCCCAGCCCTCCCAGACCGGCCCCCCCGCAAGCCCAGGCCCACCGCCCGGGGCCATGTCGGCCACCGAGGAGATCCGCCAGAACGATCCGAACATCAGCGCGACCGCGAAAGCCAGCAGCGCCACATAGCGCAGCGCATAGGGATCGCGGCGTGCGATACGCAGATCACCGGGCACGCCCCGGGCGCGGGCGGCACGCTCTGCCATGCGCCGCTGATGCGCCCGCCAGAGCGCCATGGCGTCAGCGTCCCCCTGCCCGATCGCCGCCTCGTCAAGCAAGGCCGAAATCGGCCGCCCCGGGAGACTGGCATCGAGCCGCGCCAGCGCCGCCGCCCGGCCCGGGCGCCGCAGATGCCGCCCCGCATAGAGCAGCGACAGGCCACCCAGCAGCAGCAACAGGACGGCAATTCCCCAGATGATCTCGATGCGCAGCGCATCCTGCACCCCCATCATCAGCGCCGCGAGGCCAAGCAGGATCAGGCTCGTGAACGGCCAGAGGCTCTGCACCAGCGTCTCCGCCCACATCCCCGCCCAGGTCAGCCGCAACGGCCACCGCAGCCGGGCGAGGCTGGCGTGCAGGTCATCCGGGGTGAATCTGGCCATATTCAAGGATCTCCCGCGCTTTTCGGGCGGGACGCCCTCAAAGCCAATGAGGGATGGTATCGCGATTTATCATTTCGTCAAAGCTCGGCCTTGCGCGGATGATCGCGAATTGATCGCCCTGCACCAACACCTCGGGGATCAGCGGACGCGAATTATACTCGCTCGCCATTACGGCGCCGTAGGCCCCCGCAGAGCGGAACGCCACGAGGTCCCCCGCCTTGAGCGGCGCCATCATGCGCTGGCGTGCGAAGGTATCGCCGCTCTCGCAAACCGGGCCGACCACATCATAAGGCTGCTGCTCGACCCCCGGCGCCGGTTCGATCACCGGCACGATATCGTGATAGGCGTCATACATCGCCGGGCGGATCAGGTCATTCATCGCCCCGTCGAGGATCAGGAAATCACGACCCTCGCCGGATTTAACATAGATCACCGCGCTGACCATCAACCCGGCATTCCCGGCGATCAGCCGCCCCGGCTCGATCTCGATCTCGCAGCCAAGATGCCCGAGCGTGCGCTGCACCATGGCGCCGTAATCGGTCGGCAGCGGCGGCGCGGCGTTGGAGCGTTCGTAAGGAATGCCAAGCCCGCCGCCGAGATCCAGCCGCCTGATGTCATGGCCCTCGCCCCGCAGGATCTCGGTCAGCTCGGCGACCTTCTGATAGGCCTGTTCAAAGGGCGCCAGATCGGTCAGCTGGCTGCCGATATGCACGTCGATCCCGACCACGTCGAGCCCCGGCAGATCGGCGGCCATGCGATAGACCTCGCGCGCCCGGGCGATCGGGATGCCGAACTTGTTCTCGGATTTGCCGGTGGCGATCTTGGCGTGGGTCTTGGCATCGACATCCGGATTGACCCGGATGGTGATCGGCGCCACCACCCCGAGCTCGCGTGCTACTGCATTGAGCACCAGCATCTCCGGCTCGCTCTCGACGTTGAACTGGCGAATGCCGCCCTCCAGCGCCAGCCGGATCTCCCCGGCGGTCTTGCCGACCCCGGAAAACACGATCCGCTCGCCCGGCACCCCGGCGGCGCGGGCGCGCCGGTATTCCCCGCCCGAGACCACATCCATCCCCGCACCGGCCTGCGCCAGCGTGCGCAGCACCGCCTGGTTGGAATTGGCCTTCATCGCGTAACAGACCAGATGCGGCATCCCGGCAAGCGCCTCGTCGAACAGGTGATAATGGCGCAGCAGGGTCGCGGTAGAATAGACGTAGAACGGCGTGCCGACGGCAGCGGCGATCTCGCTCACGGCGACATCTTCCGCAAAGAGTGCCCCGTCCCGATAGAGAAAATGATCCATGTTTCTTTATGCCCCAAATACTCGCGCGCGCAGCGCGCCCACCCTATCGAACCGGCGCCGTCCGAAGAAACAGATAGAGCGGCAGCCCGCAGCTCACCCCAATACAGAACGTTGCCGGAATGGCAATCAGCGCGACCCAATTGCGCCGCACCGCCACCTCGGCCAGCACCCAGATGCTCAACGTCACCGCCGCGATGGTCAGGTCCCAGACCAATGCGCTGGTGGCCGCATTGACATGCCATGCGGCCACTAGCGCAGCCAGATCAAAGTCATGCTCGCGAAACCAGCGCGGGAACCAGAGCATCGGATGCGTCGCGCCCCAGAGGGCCAGTCCCAGATAGGTCAGACGCAGCAGCGACATTTCAGAAATTTCTTACCACACCGATGTTGGCATGGCCGGACACATGCAGCCCCGGCTCTGTATTGCTCGGCATCTGCCGCTCGTGCGGTGCAGGCGAGGAGCCGGCGTTCGGCCCGGCGCAGCCCGTAAGCACGGCAAGGCCAAGCGCCACAATGACCGCACGGCTCACAGCCCGAGCCCCAACGACAGGCTCACCGGCCCCTGGCGCAGCCCGACCCGTGTCGCCGCCGAAACGCCGCCGCTTGATATGGTGACCTGCGCGGCGCCGGTCGGGCGCACCGGTTCGCCGTCGACACCGCAGGCAGCCAGCGCCAGCAGCGTCGGGATCAGGGCTATTCTCAGCATCCGAAAATTTCCTTCCAACGGGCGACCTGTTCGCGCACCCGCGTCGGGGCGGTGCCGCCATAGGACATGCGCGAATTGACCGAATTTTCGACGCCAAGCACGCCGAACACGTCCTCGGTGATCTCTGTATGTACCGATTGCATCTGTTCCAGGCTCAGATCCGGCAGGTCGCAGCCCTGTTTCTCGGCCATCGCCACCAGCGTGCCGGTAACGTGATGCGCATCGCGGAACGGCAGGCCCGGCACCCGCACCAGCCAGTCGGCAAGGTCTGTAGCGGTGGAAAAACCACTGCCCGCCGCCGCCGCCAGATTTTCGCGGTTGGCATTCATGTCGCGCACCATGCCCTCCATCGCGGCCAGCGCCAGCATCAAGTTGTCGGCCGCGTCGAATACCTGTTCCTTGTCTTCCTGCATGTCCTTGGAATAGGCCAGCGGCAGCCCCTTCATCACCATCATCAACGCCGTGTTGGCGCCGAAGATCCGGCCGACCTTGGCCCGGATCAGCTCAGCGGCATCGGGGTTCTTCTTCTGCGGCATGATGCTGGAGCCGGTCGAGAACCGGTCGGACAGCGCCACGAAACGGAACTGCGCGGAGGACCAGATCACCAGCTCTTCGGCGAAGCGGCTGAGATGCATCGCACAGATGCTGGCCGCCCCGAGAAATTCCAGCGCGAAATCGCGATCGCTCACCGCGTCGAGACTGTTGGCCGAGGGCGCGTCAAAGCCGAGCGCCTCGGCGGTCATCTGGCGGTCGATCGGGAAAGACGTCCCGGCCAGCGCCGCGGCCCCGAGCGGGCATTCGTTCATGCGCTTGCGCGCGTCGCGGATGCGGCTCAGATCCCGGCCGAACATCTCGACATAGGCCATCATGTGATGGCCCCAGGTCACCGGCTGCGCGGTCTGCAGATGGGTGAAGCCGGGCATCACCCAATCGGCCCCGGCCTCGGCCTGACCCAGCAGTGCGACAATAAGCGCGCTCAGCCCGGATTCGGCCGCGTCGAGCTGATCGCGAACCCAGAGTTTGAAGTCGGTCGCCACCTGGTCATTGCGCGAACGTCCTGTATGCAAGCGCCCGGCAGGCTCTCCGATCACTTCCTTGAGCCGCGCCTCGACATTCATGTGAATGTCCTCCAGCGCCGCCGAGAAGGCGAAATCGCCGCATTCGATCTCTGACAAGATCGTGAGAAGCCCTTCCCGAATGGCGTCGGCATCGCTATCACTCAGGATGCCCGTCGCCGCGAGCATCGCGGCATGGGCGCGCGACCCGGCGATGTCCTGGGCGGCCATGCGTTTGTCGAACGAGATAGAGGCGTTGATCGCCTCCATGATCGCGTCCGGCCCGGCAGCGAAACGGCCACCCCACATCTTGTTCGAGTTCGTGTCAGTCATGTGCAATACCCTTGGAGGGACCTATGAGATCTGTCGTGCTTGCCTTCGTTTATACGGCCCTTGCCCTCGGTGCAAACCCCGCCGTCGCCGCCAGCACCGAGATCAGCGCCCTGCGCGAAGGCGATATGAAGAAGCTGGCGGTGCATGAATCCCCGCAGGCGACATCGGACGCCGCTTTCGACCTCGAAGATGGGGGCGGCAAGGCCAGCCTGACCGATTTCCGCGGCAAGCATCTTCTGGTCAATTTCTGGGCCACCTGGTGTGCCCCCTGTCGCACCGAGATGCCGCAGCTCAACGCGCTGCAAAAGCAATATGGCGGTGAGGACTTCCAGGTTCTGACCATCGCCACCGGGCGCAATTCGCCGGAAGGTATCCAGCGGTTCTTCGACGAGGCCGGGATCGACAGCCTGCCGCGCCACCAGGACCCGAAACAGGCACTGGCCAGCCAGATGGGTGTCTTCGGCCTGCCGATCACCGTGCTGATCGACCCCGAAGGTCGCGAGATCGCCCGGATGCAGGGCGATGCGGATTGGTCGAGCGACAGCGCCAAGGCGATCATCGCCGCCCTGATCGAGGCCGAACCGGAAAGCTGAGCACCCCCTGCCGCGCCACCCGGACGGCGCGGTTCAGGCTGTGTGTCTGAGGATCGCCGCTTCGGAAGCTGACAGGCTGCGCCGTGCGAAGCCGCCATAGCCATGCGGATCCTCTTCGAGCTGCGGGTAACAGGCCAGCAACCGCTGCCGGTCGCCCGCATCAAGCGCACTCAGCGCCGCCGAGGCCGGATGAAAGCTCTCGGTCTGCAGATTATTGGCCCAGAGCACCTGGTGGCAATCGAGCAGCAGGTGGATATAGGTGACCTCCCGCAGGGTGAGATCGACGCGCACCGCCGCGCCGTCGATCAGATCCCGCGCCGCTACCAGCACTTCCGGCGTGTTGAAGAGGCTTTGCGCCGCCCGTCCCTCGATCAGCAGTCGATGTTCGGGCGAGACCAGCAGATCGCCTTCCGGCCGCCCGGCGCCGAAGAGATCGCCGCGCAGCCGCACCGGGCGCAGACGCGGCATTGCGAAGAGCCGTGCCCCGCTCATCCGCCGACTGCCGATCCAGCGGATCGGCTGGGGACCGTTGTCCTTGGTCTGCACCAGATCGCCCTCGCGCAGATCCTCGACCAGCACCACCCCGTTCGGCGTGCGGATCCGGGTGCCGGGCGTGAAACAGATCACTCCGCCGCCGCTCATCGCATCCGGCGCGCTGACCGAGGCGCCCAGTGTATGGTGCACGATCCAGAGATCGCTGTTGCGCGGCGGTATCTCGTCCAGAAACATCAAGAGCGGCTGGCGGCCTTCGCCGAGCTCGATCAGCGTCACGGTATAGCTTTGCGCACCATCGGTGACGACAAAGGAATTATGCAGCATCGGCAGCGGATCGACCGCCCGCGCCGGATGCGGCTCCGGCGTGCCGTCCTGCGCCAGCGCCGCCCCGACGAGGCGGTGCACCATACGTGCCGCGCGCCTGCGCAATGCCTCGGCACCGTCCGCCTGATCCAGTCGCAAAATATCATTCGGGCCATCGACCCGAACCGCGTCCCCGCGCCAGGCCCATGCCGCCCCCAACTTGAGTTGCGTCAGCGGCGCGGCGTCGAGCCCGTCTATTTCCGTTTGCGACCAGCTGATGACGAACGTGCCACGAAAGCCCGTCTTCATTCTGCTGCCTGCCTGCCTGCCTCGATTATTATTGGCCAGAGGCTAACAAAATGGCAGCCAGCCGAAAAGCAGTGAATCCGCCTTGCCATCGACCTGTTGCAAATTGATCTTCGGCGCTCATCTGCAAGTCGCGGCGCACCGGTTCAAAATCGCAGGTTGACCCGCAGCGAACCGATGAATTGGCCCTCGTCCTGCCCTTCGAACTCCGCGCCGAGCCAGGAGAGCCCGTAAAAGGCCGAGGCGCCCTCGCCCTGCCAATGCAGCCCGGCGCGCAGCCGGTCGCGATGTCCGTTGAGCTCCAGTCCGCGATCTTCGGGCAGGTAGATCGAATCGCTCACATGGGCAATGTCGCCGCCGAGCACGAAGCTGAAACCCGTCGCATCGCCGTTCTGCACCGCGCGGTAGCGCTGGCCGCTGCCCGGATCACGGATCAAAAGGTCATTGCGTGTAACGTTGCCGAAGGTTAGGTCGAAACCGGTTCGGACGAGGTCCTCCACCCCGGCACGCGCCTCGACAAAGGGCCGCAGTTCCAGCCTGTCGGTAAGGGCGAGGTCCCGTCCCGTCTCGATCACCAGACGCGGATGCAGACCGTTGCCGATCTGATCCGCGCGGGTCGCATCCGACAGCGCGCCCTCGCCCAGCACCTCATGGAACTCGCCGTGCAGATTGCTCAGCCCGGTGTTCGGCCCGGTTGCCACGAGATCACCGCCGAGGGAGAATTCGAGACCGCCGCTCTGGTAATGGCTGTGCAGCCCGAGCGACAGGGCCCCCGCATACGGCCGATCCCCCGGAGCTGCCTCGTTGAGATTTTCCGGCGCCAGCACGTCCAGCCCGAAGCGCAGCTCCCAAAGCGCGCCGAGCCGGTCTGGCAACGCGCCCTGCCACTTCGGCCCCCAGACATGCGAGGCGCTGATCGCGCCGCTGCGCCAGCGGTCCTTGCCATCGCCGAGGAAATCGTTGCTGATCAGCCGCCCGCCGCCGAGATAGGATCGCTCATCGGCCTGCGCGGCCGTGAGGCCGAGCAGAGAGACGCACAGCGCCAAGGCAATTGGTCGAAACATGGTCTCCATCCCGCTCCTGAGGCCCCCGACAGGGGACCTCAATAGGTGATGGAAACAGATCTGACCAGTGCAGCAACGCAACAATCCCAGATTGTCTTCCCCGCTGCACGATGCTTCAGCCGAGCACTTCCCGAACTGAATCCTTCAGCTTGCTCGCGATCTCGTCGACATCGTCCCGGGTGAGGCAGAAGGGCGGCGCGAAGCCGATGATATCTCCCTGCGGCATCGCCCGTCCGATTACCCCGCGGCGCAGCAGCGCCGCATTGACCGAGGCGGCGACCGTCTTGCTGGCGTCGAAATAGCGGCGGTCGTCACGATCCTCCACGAATTCGACCGCGCAGAGCATCCCCTCGCCGCGCACGTCGCCGACATTCGCATGATCGCCCACCGCCTCGCGCAGCGCCTGGTTGAGATAGGCGCCGGTCTCCCCGGCGTTCTGCACCAGGTTGAGCTCGTCGATCAGCCGCAGGTTGGCGACCCCGGCCGCCGCCCCGATCGGATGCGCCGAATAGGTCCAGCCATGGCCGAAGGCGCCAAATTCGTCGGTGCCGCGCTCCAGCACCTGCCAGACCTTGTCGTTGATGATCGAGCCCGACAGCGGCGCATAGGCCGAGGTCAGGCCCTTGGCGATGGTGATGATATCGGGGCGGATGCCGTAATGATCGCTGCCGAACATCGAGCCGAGCCGCCCGAAACCGGTCACCACCTCGTCGGCGATCAGCAGGATATCATGCTTGTCGAGCACCGCCTGGATCTTCTCCCAATAACCCGCGGGCGGCGGCACGATGCCCCCGGTGCCGAGCACCGGCTCCCCGATGAAGGCGGCGATCGTGTCCGCGCCCTCGCGTTCGATCATCGCTTCGAGCTCGGCGACGCAATGATCGGTGAACTGCTCCTCGCTCTGGCTCAGGTCATCACGGCGGAAGTAATAGGGCGCCTCGGTATGCAGGAAGCGGTCGAATGGCAGGTCGAACTTATCATGAAACAGCTTCAGGCCGGTCAGCGAACCATTGACCAGCCCGGAGCCGTGATAGCCGCGCCAGCGCGAGATGATCTTCTTCTTTTCGGGGCGGCCCAGCACGTTGTTGTAATACCAGACGATCTTGACGTTCGTGGTATTGGCATCCGACCCGCCCAGCCCATAATAGACCTTGGACATGCCCTTGGGCGCGCGGTCGAGCACCATCTTCGACAGGGTGATCGACGCCTCGGTGCCATGGCCGACATAGGCGTGATAATAGGCCAACTCGCGGGCCTGATCGGCAATCGCCTCGGCGATCTCCTGACGGCCGTAGCCGACATTGACGCAATAGAGCCCGGCAAAGGCATCGAGCAGCTCGCTCCCGTCCCGATCGGTGATCCGGCAGCCCGACGCGGTCTTGATCACCCGCTGCGGGGCATTGCCGCGGGCGAATTCCGCCAGATGGGTCGAAGGGTGGAAGAAGTTCTCGCGGTCCCATTCTTCAAGTTGATCGTTCTTCAGCATGTCCGGTCCTTCATGATGATTGCCGCCCCCGAGGGCGATTCTTGTCGCCAGACTAGACGTGAACGGCGCGAATGAGCATTGGTTCTCGCGGCGCGGGGCAGAATAAACATCTGTCCCGACAACCTGCCGCAGACGTTTCTTCTGCTCAATCGCCGGGCAGCGGCGGCGGCGTGGATTTGATCGGTTTCGTCACGATATAGCCGAAATAGCGGTCGATCCCGATCTCGCCGTCCAGCAGGTCATCCATGAGATGCTGATAGGCATCGACATCGCGCACCACCAGCCGCAGCATGTAATCGACGCCGCCACCGATCGCCCAGCAATCGCAGACCTGCGGAAGCTCCTGCACCGCGTTTTCGAAACGGCGGAAATCTTCGGCGCGGTGACCCGAGAGGGTGACCTGCACCAGAACTTCCGTCACCGGCGCGAGCTTGCGCAGTTCCACCAGCGCCCGATAGCCGGAGATATAACCCGCATCCTCAAGCCGCTTCAGCCGCTCCCAACACGGGCTCGGCGTCAGGTTCACCGCCTCGGCCAGCGCCCGTTTGGTCATCCGCCCCTGCCGCTGCAACTGACGCAGGATCGCCATGTCGTAGCTATCGAGTTTGGGCAGGGACGACATGGGCAGACCTCTCGTGACGCGAGGCCGCAATCTAGGCGGGCCGGCAGGGGGCGGCAAGATGGAACGCACCGGCAGGATACCGGCGCGATACCGGTGCGATACGGGAATGAAAAAGGCCCGCGCAATCGGCGGGCCCTCTCCTTCTCTCTCTGGAATGTCCGGTCCGGCTTATTCAGCGCAGGCGCGGATCTTCTCGATGTCCGGACCGTTCGGCGTGCGGCCGAGGTTGAACGGCGCCGAGGCATCGCGCCACTTTGCGTAATCCTCGAGATATTCCAGCTGGCTCAGATAGACCTTGGCGGAATCGGGGTTCTCGCAAGCGGTTTCCTCGATCACCGTGTTGGCCTGTTCCTGGATCTTGGCGAGGGTCTCGTCGTCATAGCGGGTGATCTCGATCCCGGCGTCCTGGAACTGCTGATAGGCCTCGGTGGCCCGCTTCTCGGTGAAGGACAGTGACCAGATCAGGTTGGCCTGGGCCGCGACCTTCAGGTCTTCCTGTGTCTCGGGGGACAGCGCATCCCAGGAGGCCTTGTTGATCATCACACCGAAGATCGATGCCGACTGGTGCCAGCCCGGAGTTGCCCAGTATTTGGTAACCTGCTGGAAACCGCCGGAGAAATCGACGTTCGGGGTGGAGAATTCGGCCCCGTCGATCACGCCGCGCTCCAGCGACTGATAGATCTCGCCACCGGCCATCGAAACCTGGCTGCCGCCGAGCTTTTCAAGCAGACGACCCTGCTCGAGCCCCGACAGGCGCAGGCGCATCCCCTGCAGATCGTCCACCGTCTCGATCTTCTTGTTGGTGCGGAAGCCGGATTCGTTGTTGGTCACGCCATAGGGCAGATAGACCATGCCGAACTTGCCGTAGATCTCGTTATAGAGATCGCCGCCGCCCCATTGCTCGATCCAGTTGACGTAATCGATCGCGTTGAACAGGCTTGCCGTGGTGGCCAGCGGCGAAAAGGCCGAGTTGCGCCCCGCCCAGTAACCGGGCCAGTCAGCCCCGGCCTGGATCGTGCCGGACTCGACCGCGCCAAAGACCTCGCCCGCAGGCACAAGCGCACCGCCTTCGAAGAATTCGATGGTCAGATCATCTCCGGTCAGCTTGTTGGCCAGCTCGACGAAATGCTTGTCGATCTCGATCAGCTCAAGCGAGGTCGGCCAGGTGGTGGTCATGGTCCAGCTTTCCTGCGCCACGGATTGCGTCGCAATCCCCGCGGCCAGGGCTACCCCCGCCAATACGGTCGTTTTCAAGGTCATGTTATCCTCCTCAGGTTACTTGGTATAAAGCGTGTCCGGCAGCCAGGTGACGAGCTGCGGAAACAGGGCGATGGCGACGCACATCAGCAGGATCAAGCCGATGAACGGCAGCACGCCGACGATGATCTGCGATGTCTTGACCGAGCGCGGCGCAATGGCGCGCAGGTAGAACAGCGCATAGCCGAATGGCGGCGTCAGGAACGAGGTCTGCAGCACCACCGACATCAGCACGACGAACCACAGCAGGCTCACGTCCATTTCCTGCACGATCGGCAGGAAGATCGGGAAGGACAGCAGCACGATGCCGGTCCAGTCCAGGAAAGCGCCGAGGATGAAGACGATGAACATCATCATCGCGATCAGCAGCCATGGCGCCATGTCGAGGTTGCGGATGATCTCCTGCGTCGCGCGCAGACCGCCGGTGATGTTGAAGACGCCGGTGAAGGCCGTCGCGCCGATCACGATGAACAGGATCATCGCGGCGGTGCGCCCGGTCTCCAGCATCGCGCCGTAGAAATTGGCCAACGTGAACTTGCCGCGCAGGATCACGATCAGCAGGGCCAATGCGGCACCGATCGCCGAAGCTTCGGTCGCCGTGGCGATGCCCGCCAGCAGCGATCCGAGGATACCGAGGATCAGCACCAGCGGCGGCACCGCCTCGATTGCCAGCATCCGCATCAGCGCCGGTTTGCTGATCTTCTCGTCAGGCTCCACCGCCGGGGCCATGTCGGGGCGCACCACCGCGACGAAGAACACCCAGACCGCATAGAGCAGGCCCAGCACCACCCCGGGGATCATCGCCCCGGCAAAGAGCTCCCCCACCGACAGCGGCGAATAGCTCGCCATCAGGATCAGCATGATAGAGGGCGGAATGAGGATGCCAAGGCAGCCAGAAGCCGCGATCACCCCGGTGGTCAGCGTCGGGCTGTAGCCATATTGCAGCATCGGGCGCAGCGCCATCACCCCCATCACGGTGATCGAGGCGCCGATGATCCCGGTGGTCGCGGCCAGCAGGATCGAGATGAACACCACCGCCAGCGCCAGACCGCCGCGCACGTTGGACATCAGCAGGCGCAAGGATTCGAACATCTTGTCGGTCACCCCTGAATCCGACAGGAACCGCGCCATCAGGATGAACAGCGGAATGGCGATCAGGGTGAAATTGTCGAGTACATCGCCGAAGATCCGGTTGATCACGATGCCGAGCACCATCGGCTTGCCCGCGATCACCGCGCCGAGCACCGCGGTGCCTCCCAGAACGAAGGCCAGCGGATGGCCCATGAACAGGCCCAGCAACAGCAGGCCGAACATGCACAAAGCAATGATTTCAGGCGTCACGCGGTGTCTCCTGACGGTTTAGTACGAATTTCAGGAATTCCGAGATACCCTGGATCATCAACAGCCCGGCGGCGACCGCCATGGCCAGTTTCAGTGGATAGACCGGCAGCTGCACCGAGCCATAGGTGGTTTCCCCCTGCGCATAGGAACGCATGCCGAATTCCCAGGATCGGGTCATGAAGACCCAGGCGAAGGGGAAGAAGAAGATCACATAGCCCGCCGCCTCGACCCAGCGGCGCGGCCCGGCGGCCATGGCGCCGGTGACCAGATCGACCCGCACATGCGACTGATGACGCAGCGCATAGCCGCCGAGCATCACGAAGTAGAAACCATAGAGCTGCTTGGTGACGTCAAAGGCCCAGCGGGTGGGATCGTTCAGCGCGTAGCGCATGAAGACATCGTAGATAATGATCGCCGCAAAGATCACCGCCACGACGGAAACAATCCTGCCCACGACCTCATTGATCCCGTCAATTATACGGAAAAGCATGTTTGGTAATTCTCCCTGTCCTCGGCACGTTAGCGGGCAATGCATAAATGACAAGAGCGTATGAAGCCCGGCCCAGGCGGCCACGGGGCGCGCCGGAGTGACGCGACGGGGCGCAATGCCTTGCTATGCTGGGGCACGCGCGCGCCGGGCGCCAAAAACGACAGTATTACTTACCTTACGTCAGGTCCGCAGGCGCATCTCGTCGAGCGGCGCGGTGAAGGTTTCTGCGAGGCTCTTCCATTGCGTCTGCGGCAGGGCGCGCTTTCGGGCGATCATCCAGTAGCTCTCGGCCGGGTGCAGCGCCTGCTCGGAAAGACGCATCAGCCTGCCCTGCCGGAGCTGCGGATCGCAGAGCGGCAACGAGGCCAGCAGGACCCCGGCCCCGCAAACCACCGCCGCCAGCGCCGCGGAGAAACTGTCGAACCGGATCTGCGGCACGGGGGTCGTAGGATCGCCACTGTGCCGCGCCCATTCCTGCCAGCCCTGCCGCGGTCCGGAGACCGAAATGCGCGGCAGATCCTGCCATCGGCTCGTCTCGGCCATCAGATGCGGCGCGGCGACCGGGCTCAGCGCCTCCTGAAACAGCGGCACGGCATGATGATCCGGCCAGTCGCCCCGCCCGTATTCGACCCGCACCGAGGCTTCGCGATGTATGCTTTCGGATTGCAGCACCATGGTGGAAAACACGATCTGCGCCCGCCGCGCCTTCGACCAGCGGGCCAGCCGCGGGGCCAGCCAGAGCGCGGTGATCGAAGCGCTGGCGGAGATGCGGATCTTGTCGCGCTGCAACCCGAAAATGTCTTCGTAGCTCTGTGCCAGTTCACCCAGCGCATTGCTGACATAGGGCAGCCAGCTTTCGCCCTCCACGCTCAGCGCCACGCCGCGCGGTTTTCGGATGAACAGCTGACTTCCGATCCGCGCCTCCAGATGGGTGATGCGCTGGCTGATCGCGGCCTGCGTCAGGTTTAGCTCCTGCGCCGCGGCCGTGAAACTGCCTGACCGACCCGCCGCCTCGAAAGCGCGTATCCATTCCAGCGGCAAATTCTCCAGCGCGATCTCAGACATAAGAAAACCAACCCCTCATCCCGTTTTATCATTGATAGTGCTTATGCCTAAACTGTGAAACCCTCTGAACAATCGGATAGATCAAAAGGCCAATCCCATGTATGAGCATCACCTAAGCGACAACGGGCAGGTCCTGAGCCTGCGCAAAGACGGCCATGAGACGCGGTTTCACGCGATCTGGCTGCGCGACAATGCGCAGGACGCGCAGACCCGCTCCCCCGCCAACGGCCAGCGCCTGATCGCGCTGCGTGACATCTCCGAAGACCTCGCGATCAGCGCCGCCGAGATCACCGGCACACGTCTGAGCCTGACCTTCCAGCCGGAAGACCGCAGCATCGACTATGACCTCGCCTGGCTCGAGCGACACGCCTATGACCGCCCCGCAGAGCGCCGCCCCGGATGGACCGCCGATCCAGTCGAGACATGGGACAGCCGGTTGATGGAACGCCTGCCGACGGCGGATTTCGGCGCGGTGCAATCGGACCCGGCCGCCTTGCAGGGCTGGCTCGCGGATATCGCGCGTTATGGGTTCGGCAAGCTCACCGGCGGACCGGTTCAGGATCAGGCGCTGATGCAGGTGGTCGATCTGTTCGGCCATGTCCGCGAGACCAACTACGGCCGCCATTTCGAGGTGCGCACCGAGGTCAACCCGACCAATCTCGCCTATACGGGGCTGGGCCTGCAAGCCCATACCGACAACCCCTACCGCGACCCTGTCCCCACCATACAGGTGCTCTATTGTCTCGAAAGCTCGGCAGCGGGCGGTGAGAACATGGTGGTCGACGGCTTCCGCGTCGCCGAACGGCTGCGCGATGAGAATCAAGACTGGTTCAACGTGCTCAGCCGTCACTGCGCGCGGTTTGAATATGCCGGATCGGACGGGGTGATCCTGCGCTCCCGGCGTCCGATGATCGAGCTGGCACCGGATGGCGAGCTGATCGGTGTGCGTTTCAACAACCGTTCAGCGGCGGCGATCACCGATGTGCCGTTTGACGAGATGGCGACCTATTACGCCGCCTATCGCCGCATGGGCGAGATCATCGACGACCCGGCGATGGAGGTCAGCTTCCGCCTTGAACCGGGCGAAAGTTTCCTTGTCGACAACACCCGCGTGCTGCATGCCCGCAAGGCCTATTCCGGCACCGGCACCCGCTGGTTCCAAGGCTGCTATGCGGATATGGACGGTCTCCATTCGACGCTGGCCAGCCTGCAGGAACGCCGCCCGGAGGCCGCGGAATGAGCGTCCCTGCCCCCGAACTCACCCGCGACAACATCGTCGCGTTTCTCGAAGACATCTTCGAAAGACGCGGCGGCGAGGAATATCTCGGCGAGCCGGTGACCATGGCCGAACATATGCTGCAGGGCGCAACAATTGCCGAGCAGAACGGCCAGCGCGAAATCATCGTGGTGGCGGCGCTGCTGCATGACATTGGCCATTTCACTTCCGAATTCGGTACCTTCAGCATGGACGACACCGAGGACCGGCACCACGAGGAAGCAGGCGCGCAGGTGCTGGAGGCGTTCTTTCCGACCTTGGTGACCGATTGCGTGCGCTATCACGTCGCCGCCAAACGCTATCTCTGCGCCACCAAACCGGCCTATTTCGACCGGCTCTCGGAAGCGTCGGTGCATTCGTTGAACCTGCAGGGCGGGGTAATGAGCGCGGCCGAGGTTGCCGAATTCGAGAGGAACCCGAACCTCAAGGACATTATCGCCGTTCGCTATCTCGATGATGCGGGCAAAGATGCCGACATGGAGACGCCGCGTTTCGCGCATTTCGCGCCGATGGTGCAGCGCGTCGTCGATCAGCACTGCGCCGACAGCTAGGCCGAAACACCAGAAGACGCGCAACCACAACAGGTTGCGCGTCGTTTTCTTTCAGGGTCAGATGTCATGCACCGCATGGCAGGCGACGGTGCCGCCGATCGGTCCATGCAGCAGATCCGGCGCAATGCGGCTGCATTTCTCCATCGCGATCGGGCAGCGCGGATGAAAGGCGCAGCCGCTCGGCGGGTTGAGCGGGCTTGGCGGTTCCCCAGCCTGTGGCTCGACGTTGCGCTTGGGATTCTCAATGTCCGGGATCGTGTTGAGCAGCAGTTTCGAATAGGGATGCTGCGGCGCGGTGAACAGCTGCTCGACCGGCGCCTGCTCGACGATCCGGCCCAGATACATTACCGCGATGTGGTCGGACATGTGTCGCACCACGCTGAGGTCATGGCTGATGAACAGATAGGTCAGACCCAGTTCATCCTGCAGCCGCCGCATCAGATTGAGGATCTGCGCCTGCACCGACACGTCGAGCGCCGAGGTCGGTTCATCGCAGACCAGCAGCTCCGGTTCCGAGGCCAGCGCCCGCGCGATCGAGATCCGCTGACGCTGTCCGCCGGAAAATTCATGCGGGTATTTCAGCGCGTCATCGGCGCCGAGACCCACTGTCTCAAGCAGGTCGCGCACCCGTGCCAGCGTTTCATCCTCGCTGTCGCGCAGCTTCATCTCGCGGATCGGCTCGGCGATGATATCGCCGACGCGCCAGCGCGGGTTGAGGCTCGAATGCGGATCCTGGAAGATCATCTGCACCTTGATCGGCCGCCCTTCGGCACCGGTGCCGAAGGTGATGTCCCCGCTGCTGGTGGAATAGAGCCCGGTGACCAGCCGGGCCACGGTGGATTTGCCGCAGCCCGATTCCCCGACGATGCTGAAACAGGTGCCCTTCTCGACCGTGAAGCTGATATCCGAAACCGCGTTGACGAACAGCTTCGGACGCCGCTCGATCACCCGGTTGAGCCAGGGGGCGGAGACGTCGAAGATCTTGCTGACTCCGCTGACGCTCAGCGCCGGGACATCGGCGGTCAGCGGATCTCTGGATTGCGCGTTCATTGGGTGCCTCCCTGTTGCAGCCAGCAGGCGGCGCTGGTGGCGCCGGTGCGGACCAATGGCGGTTTGCTGGCGCTGCACTTCGGCCCGGCATGGGGGCAGCGCGGATGAAAGGCGCAGCCTGAGGGGCGCGCGTTGAGCCGTGGCATCGACCCGTCGATCTGCGCCAGGACCTCAACCCGGTCATGCAGGCTCGGGATGGCGCTCATCAACCCGCGTGTATAGGGATGCTGCGGATTGTGGATCACCTCGGCCACCGGGCCGCTCTCCACTACCCGGCCGGAATACATCACGCAGACCCGGTCAGCGGTCTCGGCGATTACCCCCATGTCATGGGTGACCAGCATGATCCCCACGCCGGTCTCATCACAGAGCCTGCGCAGCAAGGCGGTGATCTGCGCCTGGATCGACACGTCGAGCGCGGTGGTCGGCTCGTCGGCGATGATCAGCCGCGGTCCGGCGGCCAGCGCCAGTGCGATCACCACGCGCTGGCGCATGCCGCCTGAAAACTGATGCGGATATTGGCGCAGCCGCTCTTCGGGCGCCGGAATGCCGACCTGACGCAGCAGGTCGAGCGCGCGTTCGTGGGCCGCCTCACGCGACAGATCGGTGTGCAGGCGGATCGTCTCGACCAGCTGCTTGCCGATCGTGAACAGCGGGTTCAGCGCGGTCAGCGGGTCCTGAAAGATTGCCCCCATCTCGCGGCCGCGCACCTTGGTCAGCTCGGCTTCGGAAAGTTGATCGACCCGCTTGCCGTTGACGTGGATCTCGCCCCCGGCGATGCGGCCGGGATGTTCCAGCAGCCCCAGCACCGCAAGCCCGGTGATCGACTTGCCTGCCCCGGATTCGCCGACCACGCCGAGGATCTCACCGGGTGCGATCTGCATCGAGACATCGTCGATCGCCGTCAGCAGCCCCCGACGGGTGGGAAATTCGACCGTGAGCCCGGCAACATCCAGCGCCGGGGTCGCGGCGCTGCTCTGCTCGGGCGCGGGTATCGGTTGCACCATCATCTTACTCTCCATTCATCAGGGGGAAGGTGGGTGGAAAAATCTCCTGCACCGGGGGGTGGCCAAGAGTGCGTTCAGGGTATCTGGCGACGAGCCCGTCGAATTGGCGCTGGACCTGTTCGCGCGTCGCCGCCATGTCGATCCCGGCCACTTCGCCGTCGCGCATCGAGATCCGGCCATCGACGATGGTGGCGCGGGTGACGCGCCCGGTAGCCCCCAGCACCAGCGTCTGAATCGGGTCGATCCGCGGTGCCATATGGCGGTCGTTCATGTCAAAGATCGTGATATCGGCCTTGGCCCCGGCCCGCAGCACGCCGATATCCTCGCGCCCCAATGCCTTGGCTCCGCCGAGAGTGGCGGCATCGAAGACCTGGCCTGACGTGATCGACGGCATCGCGCCCTCGACCATCCGGCAGGTCATCACCGCCACCGCCATGTTGAGCACCATGTCGGGCGGCGCGGTATCGGTGCCCATGGCAATGTTGACGCCCGCCTCGCGCAGCTTGGCAAAGGAGTTCAGCGCGCCGCCGTGGCGGGCCGCGACCAGCGGGCAATGGATCACATGCACGCCGCTTTCGGCATAGAGTTCCAGGTCACGCGCGTCGGCAACGGTGAAATGCGGCGCCATAAGCCGCGGCGACAGGCAGCCGAGCTCGGCCAGCCATTGCGGCGCGCTCATGCCATGAAGCGCCTTGACGGTCTGCAGCTCCATCTGGCCCTGCGCCATGTGCAGGCGCACCGGGCAATCCAGTGCTTCGGCGGCGGCCATGGTCTCGAGCAGCAGCGCCTTGGTGCAGGTCTCGACCCTATCCGGCGCGAGCAGCGGCGAGACGAGGCCGCCCTTGAAGAGCTTGTTGGCAAAGGCGATTGCCGCATGCAGCCCGCGGATGCCGCGTTCTTCATCAAAGACCGCGCCGAGCTTGCCCGCCTCATCGACCACCATGCCGCCCGAACGATAGGCCGGGCCGAGCCAGACCCGCAGGCCCAGCTCTTCGGCAGCCTGTGCCGCGGCGGTGAATTCCTCCACCGTCTCGCCCCATTCGCGGTAGAACAGCGAGGCGATCGGCGCGGCCGAGGTGATGCCGTTGAGCAGCAGCTGGCCGAAGGAAAAGCGCTTCTGCAGGGCCAGCTCTTCGGGGCTATACATCTCATAGGGGCCGCGATCGACGTAGGATTGCGGCCAGACCCTACCCTTCTTCTCGCTCGGCCAGTTGTCATGGGCCAGCAAGGTGGTGTCGAGATCCGACAGCGCATCGAGATCCACGAAACCGGGCGCGATCAGTACCGGGCCGAGATCGAAGCGCGCCTGCACCTCGCCCTCGAAACGCGGCCCGGCATGGATCACGCGATCCTTCTCGATCACGACCTCGCCATTCTGCACCAGGCGGCGGCCCTGTTCGGTATCCACCACGATCCAGTCGGCGGCCAGACTCCAACGTCCCTCCGGACGCTTGCCGAGCGGGAGATCCTCGAACCGCATCACGGCGCTTCCATCAATGTCGCGCCGTCGCGCGCCGTGACGCGCCCGGCCTTCACCACCAGCTTTCGCGGCGCGTGGCTGACAATGGCATGGGCCACCGAGACGCCCTCGACGATCACCAGATCGCCGATGCCACCGACCTTGATCTCGCGGCGCTCCATGCCCATCGCCTCGGCCCCGCCCCCGGCACAGACATCGAGCGCCATGTACATCTCCGCATCCGAGCGCAGATTGCTGCGCAGCCCGACGAATTTGGCGCGTTCCAGCATGTCGCCGTTGCCGTACGGCCCCCACGTATCCTGAATACCGTCGTTTCCGGCACCGAACTTGATGCCATGCTCCGACATCTGCTTGACCAGCGGTGCGGGCGACGACGCCGGAGCGGTGGTCATGATGCTCGCCTCCAGCGCGCCGAGACGCTCCAGCAGCGGAGTGACACGGGCGGGATCGGTCATGCCGAGGCAGAAGGCATGCGACACGGTCAGCTTGCCTTTCATCCCCAAAGCCTCGGCGCGGTCGAGGATCTGCTCCATCGAGAAGGCACCGAGCTCGCCGCGTTCATGCAGGTGGATGTCGAGCCCCTTGCCATGTTTCTCGGCAAGACCGAAGATCGCGTCGAGATGGCCCTTGGGGTCTTTATCGACGCCGCAAGGATCGAGCCCGCCCATCAGGTCGGCGCCCATCTTCATCGCCTCGTCCAGCAGCTCATAGGTACCGGGGCTGATGGTCAGGCCCGATTGCGGGAAGGCCACGGTTTCGATCGTGACCACGTCCTTGAGCTTCTCGGCAGTTTCCATCACCCCCTCGAGCGCCTTCAGCCCGCCGGTCGTGTCGATATCGACATGGCTGCGGATCAGCGTTGCGCCGAAGGCCGCGGTCTGCAGCGCATGGCGCATCGACTGGACATGCGGGTCAAGGCCGAGTCGCTGTTTCATCTGGCGCTCGTTGTCGATCATCGCCATCAGATTGCCGCCGCCGACATCGTTGAAATACCACGGAAAGCCGAGCAGCGACTTGTCGAGATGGGTATGCGCCTCGGTCAGACCGGGGATCGCGATCCGCCCGCCCGCATCCTCGACGGCTGCGTCGTCGGCGTCGAGATCGGGGCCGATCCCGGCGATGCGCCCGTCGCGGATCAGGATATCGGTCGGATCGCCATCGAGCACACGGGTGTTCTTGATCAGCAGGTTACTCATATTCTTGTTCCTTCAGCGCAGTTTCGGGTTCAGCGCGTCGCGCAGCCAGTCGCCGAGCATGTTCACCGCTACCACGAGGATGCAGAGCTGCAGCGAGGGGAAGAGCACGATCCACCAGGACCCGGAGAAGAGATATTGATTGCCCACCCGGATCAGCGTGCCGAGCGAGGGCTGGTTCGGCGGCATCCCGACCCCGAGGAAGGACAGCGTCGCCTCGATCAGGATCGCCAGACCGAAGTTCAGCGTCGCGGCAACGAAGATCGGGGTCAGCGTATTGGGCAGGATATGCTTGATCATCAGCCGCCGCGCCGGGGTACCGACGAGCCGTGAGGCCAGCACATATTCCTTGCGCCGCTCCACCATGGTCTGGGCGCGCACAACGCGGGCATATTGCACCCAGGAATACATCGATATCGCCATGACCAGCACCGCGGCCACGCCGATCTCGCGCAAAGCGGGTGGCAGGAAGGCCTGGGCGATCGAGCTCACCAGGATCGCCACCAGCACGATCGGGATCGACAGCAGCACGTCACCGATGCGCATCAGCACGTTGTCGATCCAGCCGCCGTAATAGCCCGCCATCAGCCCCAGCAGCAGCCCGACGAACAGCGACACGCCGACCGAGGCGATGCCGATGATGATCGAGATCCGCGTGCCGTAGAGGATGCCGGAGAGAATGTCGCGGCCCTGCACGTCGGTGCCGAGCAGGAAAGGCCATTGCCCGCCCTCCATCCAGATCGGCGGCAGCTCGGCGTTCCACAATTCCAGCGCCGCGAGGTCATAGGGGTTTTGCGGCGACAGGAGCGGCGCGAGGAAGGCGGTGAGGATCACCAGACCGAGCACGATGGCGGCGCCGACCGCGGATTTGTGGCTCTTGAAGGACCACCACAGGTCACTGTCCCAGAACCGCTCCATGCGGGTCGGCATGGCTTTGTTGGTTGCTTGGTCGGTCATTTTTCAGCTCCACGAAGGCGGGGATCGATCAGCGCGTAGGTCATGTCCACGATGGCATTGAGCACCACGAAGATCAGCGCGACGATGCAGAGATAGGCGGCCATGATCGGCACATCGACAAAGGTCACGGCCTGGATGAACAGCAGCCCCATGCCCGGCCACTGGAACACCGTCTCGGTGACCAGAGCAAAGGCGATCAGCCCGCCGATCTGCATGGCGGTCATGGTGACCACCGGCATCAGGCAATTGCGCAGGGCATGGCGGAAATGGATCGAGCGGGCGGGGATGCCGCGGGCGCGGGCGAACTTGATGAAATCGGAACGCAGCACTTCGAGCATTTCGGCGCGCACCAGCCGCATCACCAGCGTGATCTGGAACAGCGACAGCGACAGCGCCGGCAGGACGATCGACATGCGCCCCGACGGGGTCAGCAACCCGGTGGTCCACCAGCCGAGATCGACCGTGTCACCGCGTCCGAAGGCCGGGAACCAGCCGAGCCAGACCGAGAACACTAGGATCAGCCCGATCCCGACCACGAAGGAGGGCAGCGAGATCCCGATGATCGAGGTGAATTGCATCGCCTCTGAATACCAGGCCGTTCGCCTGATCGCGGTAATTACCCCCATCGGCACGCCGACAATCAGGGAAATGAAGGTGGCGACCAGCACGAGCTCGAACGTCGCCGGGAAACGTTCGGCGATCATGTCGAGCACTTCGCGCTGGTTGCGGAAAGAGATGCCGAAATCGCCTTGGGCGGCGCGGCCCACGAAACTGCCGAATTGCATCAGGAAAGGCTTGTCGAGCCCGAGCTTCTCGCGCAGGTCGTCGCGCTGGCTCTGGGTGGCCTGTTCGTTGAGCATCTGATCGACCGGATCGCCGACAAAGCGGAAGATCACGAAGGCCAGAAAGGTCACCGACAGCATCACGAAGACGGCATTGGCGAGGCGTTTGATGATGAAGGCCAGCATGGCGCGGGCTCCTTGATAGCTGGAAAAGAGGGGCGACGGCGCACCGCCGCCCCAGTCTCAGGGAGATTACTTGGTCACGTACCACATGCGCGGCTTGTTATCCGGGAATTGCGGGAAATCCTCGAACCCGGCGGCGACGGCCCAGGCCATCGGCTGCTGGTGCAGCGGCATCATGATGACCTCGTCCCTGGCGATCTTCAGCGCCTCGGTTTCGAGCGCCAGGCGCTTCTCGCGGTCAAGCTCCACGGCTGCCTGCTGGGTCAACTTGTCGAGCTCGGGGTAAGACCAGCCGCCCCAGTTGAAGACGCCCGAATTGCCGTCCTTGCTGTGCAGCACCTGCAGCAGGATCGAATAGGTATCCAGCATCGGCAGCGTCGCCCAGCCGAGCGTATAGACGTCGGCCTTGCCGTTGGCGCGCTTCGGCGTCTGCTTGGCGGTCGGCCCGATGTCCAGCTTCGGCTGCAGCCCGATCCGCGACCACATGGAGGCGATGGCCTGGCAGAACTGCTCCTCGTTCACGTAGCTCTCGTTGGTGCAGACGAAATCGAAGGCGAAACCGTCGCCATAGCCCGCTTCCTCGAGAAGCCCCTTGGCCTTCTCCAGGTCGAGTGGCACGACCGTGTCGAGCTCTTCGGAATAGCCGGGGATCGAGGGGGCGACCAGCGTGCCGGCATTGCGGGACTTGCCGCGCATCACCTTGTCCCGGATCAGGTCCATATCCACGGCCATCTGCATGGCGCGGCGCACCCGGACGTCCTGCAGCGGGTTATCGCCGCCGCCGACCAGCTCGTCGCGCTGGTTGAAGCCGAGCATGATGGTGCGCAGGTCGGTGCGTTCGAGCACGTCGATATTCGGCGCGGCTTCGAGCCGCGGCAGATCCTGCACCGGCGCGGAATCGACGAAATCGACTTCACCGGAGAGCAGCGCCGCGACGCGGGTGGCGGCCGAGGAAATCGGATTGAACTCGATCCGCGTCAGATTGTGGTTCGGCTCGTCCCACCAGTCCTCGTTGACGTTGAGGATGGTCTTGGCCTCCGGCGTGCGCGATTCTAGGATGAAGGGCCCGGTGCCATTGGTGTTGAACGTGGCATAGCCCTCGACCCCGGCGCTGACGTCGGTCGGCTTCTCGGCGTTGTTCTCGACCAGCCAGTCCTTGTCGAAGATATGGATGTTGGTCAGGTCGTTGAGCAGCAGCGGATAGGCGCCGTTGAGCTCGATGTCGATCGTGTGGTCATCCACGACCTCGGCGCTCTTGTAGGCCGGCAGGTTGCCCTTGAGCGGCGAGCTCTCGTCACTGACCCGCTGCAGCGAGGCCAGCACGTCCTCGGCGGTGAAGTCATTGCCGTTATGGAACTTGACGCCCTCACGCAGGGTGAAGCGCCATGTCGTCGGGGAGACGATCTCCCAAGAGGTGGCGAGCCCCGGGACGATCTCGAGATTGCGGTCGAAACGGACCAGCCCTTCGTAGATGTGATTGAGGAAGTTGATCGTGTAGCTGTCGCCGTAGGAATAGGGGTCGAGCGAGACGATGTCGCGCGGCGCGCCCCAGCGCACCGTCTCCGCACTGGCGGCGGAGGTCATCAGCGCCGCCGCAAGGCCCAGGGCCGCTCCGCGATGCAGGTTTCGTAGCAGGTTCATTTTCTTCTCCCGTTGCATTGGACACGAAATTGTACGCTTTCGTATACAAGTATGCGTCATCGCCGCCGCCACGCTGATCCTGTTCCCCCCTCTTATCCCTGAGGAAATCGCGGATCGCTCCCTGACATCGGCCCCGACAGTGATCCAAGCCTAGGCAGGAAAACTTCTCTTGGCTACAAAAAAATAATAAATTGTATTCAATCACTGTATCCAATATATTGCAGTGTGTGAGTGCTACTTTTTCGATGTGAGATGGATACAATTATGTACAAACCTTCTACGCGCAGCTTTCCGGTCTATGATTCCCTCCGTCAGGCGATCATCGAACAGGCACTCAAACCCGGGGTGAAGCTGCCCGAAGATTCGATTGGCGAGACGTTCAGCGTCAGCCGCACCACGGTGCGCAGCGCGCTGGTGCGGCTTGATGCCGAAGGGCTGGTCGATCTGCAGCCCAATCGCGGCGCCTCCGTCGCGGTGCCCTCCATAGAAGAGGCGCATGACATCTTCGAAATGCGTCAATGCCTTGAACGCGAGGTGATGCAGCGGCTCTGCGCCATGGACCGCGCCCCGGTGATCAAGGCGCTGAAGGCGCATCTCGCCGAGGAAAAGAAATATCTCGACGTCGATACCACTCGCTCCATCCGCCTGTCCGGCGAATTTCACATCCTGCTTGCCGAGCTGACCGGCTCGAAGATCCTCGCCAATTACGTCAACGAGATCGTGTCGCGCTGCTCGCTGGTGCTGGCCCGCTTTGCCCAGGCCCATTCGGCGAAATGCGGGCTCGACGAACATACCGAGATCATCGCCGCGATCGAGGCAGGCGATGCCGAACGCGCCACCGCCCGGATGCATCATCATCTGCATGGCGTGCAGGACCGCGCCTTGCTCAATCCAGATGGCGAAGGCGAGGACAGCGTCAGCGATATCCTCGCGCGCTACCTGCCCTCCAACGGCTGATCACCCATCCCTTTCGATTTCCACCAGCAGAGACGGAATGTTTCATGACCCGCATATCCCCCCAATCCGACCGGTTCGATTTTTCCGCCCTCTCTGCGCGCGACCGCTACAAGCTGCTGATCGGCGCGGTGGTGCCGCGTCCCATTGCCTGGGTCACCACAATCGATGAGGAGGGCCGCCCCAACGCCGCGCCCTTCAGCTTTTTCAACGTGCTGTCATCCGACCCGGCGATCCTGGCGCTCGGGGTCGAGAATTACGCCGACATGCGGTTCAAGGACACCGGCCGCAACATCCGCAATACCGAGGAATTCACGGTCAACATCGTCGGGCATGACAATCTCGACGCGATGAATGTCACCGCCGTGCCCTTCGCCCCCGGTGTCAGCGAGATCGAGGAAGCCGGGCTGACCATGCTGCCGGGCGAATTCGTCTCCTGCCCGCAGATCGCCGAAGCGCCTGTGCGGCTCGAATGTCGCCGTCACGTCACCCTCAACATCGGCAAATCCCGCGAAATCATTCTCGGCGAGGTGCTGGCGATGCATGCAAGGCCGGGATTGGTGAACGAGCGTTTCCATGTCGATGCCGCCGGGCTCGATGCGCTCGGACGCATGGGCGGGCATGGCTATTGCCGCTCCAACGAGACCTTCGATCTGCCCACCATGTCCGAGGCGCAATGGCGCGACAGCCAGCCGCGCAAGACCGGGACGGACCGGTTCTGATGCGCGTCCTCGTCGTCAATCCGAACGCCACGGTCGAGATGACCGAACGCATCGCCGCCGAGCTGCGCCAGTATCTGCCGCCGGATATCACCCTGATCAGCGCCACCAACCACGACGGCCCGGCGTCGATCCAGGGCGCCGCCGATGGCGCGGCGGCGCTGCCCGGCACGCTGGCCCTGCTGCGCGCCCCCGGCCATGACGGCGCGGTGATCGCCTGTTTCGACGATACCGGCCTGATCGAACTGCGCGACATCCATCCGCGCCCGCTCACCGGGATCGGCGAAGCGGCCTTTGCCGAAGCGGCCGCGCGCGGTCGCCCCTTCGCCGTGTTGACCACCTCGCCGCTCTCCGTCCCGGTGCTCGAGGCCAACATCACCGCCTACGGGCTCGCGCAGCATTGCCGCAAGATCCATGCATCGTCGATCGAGGTGCTCGACTTCGAGACCGACCGCGCCGGGGCCGAACGGCGGCTGATCGCCGCGGGGCGCGATCTGCTGACGCAATATCCGGAGGTGGAGACCGTGGTGCTCGGCTGCGCCGGCATGGGCGGGCTCAGCGCCAGCGTCGGCGCGGCGCTCGGTGTCACTGTCGTCGATCCGATTGCCGCGGCGGCACATTCCCTGATGGCGTCCTTCGCGTTGAGCTGATCCCGGTTCCCGGAGCCTGCTGCTCGCGCTTGCCCAGGACCATGGCCCGGACGGCGGCCTTGCCGATATCACCACAGGAACCGGCCCTCATCATGCGAGGGGCCGGTTTCATCGTTTTTGGCCTCTGGACAAAGCCGCCAGAATTGATAAGTGAGGCTTATAATAAATACGCTATAGCAAACCTCGAAAGCGCCTCCCTTGTCCTCTCCCATCGATTCCGATCACATCGCCTTCCTGATTGCCGACATTGCCCGGCATTTCCGGATCGCCTTCGAGCATGACATTGCCAAGAGCGAGATCGGCGTGACCGCATCGGAAGCGCGGGTGCTGGCGCAGCTTGCCCGGGCCGGGGCGACACGGCAGGTCAGCCTTGCCGATTCCATGTGCCTCGCCCCGATGAGCCTGTCGGTCTTTCTCGACCGGCTCGAAGCGCAGGGGCTGGTACGGCGCCAGGCCGACCCGTCGGACCGCCGTGCCAAGCTCGTGGCCCTGACGCCGGAAGCCGACCCGATCCTTCAGCGCATGGCCGAAATGGGTCAGCAGGTCAGCGCCATCGCACTCGACGGGCTCGATGAGGCAGGGCAGCAGCGCTTCGCCGAGGCGGCCAAGACGATCCGCCGCAATCTCGAGGTCCATCGCGGCGTCAAGCCGCTGCGCATGGAAGTCGAGCCATGAGCGCCGCACCATTGATGAGCGCGCGCCGGGTCAGCCTGATCGGGGCGCTGCTCGTGGCGGTCGGGCCGGTCTCGATGGCCCTCTACACCCCGGCGATGCCGGCCGTCGGCACCGTTTTCGACTCGCCCGAAGCCGTGGTGAAACTGTCGCTGACCCTCTATTTCGGTGGCTTCGCCTGCGCCCAGCTCATCGCCGGGCCGCTTTCCGATGCGCTTGGCCGTCGTCCCGTCACGATCGCCTTCATGGCGATCTATTGCCTTGCCAGCCTCGGCGCCTTCCTTGCGCCGTCGATTGAGGTGCTGGTGCTGTCGCGTTTCGTCCAGGGTATCGGTGCCTCCGTCGGGGTGGCGATCAGCCGGGCGCTGGTGCGCGATCTCTTCACCGGCGAGGAATCCTCCAGGATCATGAACCTGATCGGCATCATCCTCGCGCTCGGCCCGGCGCTGGCGCCGACCATCGGCGGGCTCACGCTGGCGGTAGCGGGCTGGCGGGCGATCTTCGCGCTGATGGTGCTGATCGGCTTTGCGGTGATCGCCGTCACGCTGCTGGCGATGCGCGAAACGGTGACGCCTGATCGCAGTCGGTTGAAGCTCGGCGCGCTGTTCCGCAGCTACGCGATGCTGCTCGGCAATGGCCATTTCCTCACCGCGTCGCTTGTGATGGCGGGCGCGCTCGGGGCGCTCTATGCGCAGGCCACCTTCCTGCCCTTCATCCTGATGAGCGAGGTCGGGCTGACCCCGACCCAGTTCGGCCTCGGGATGCTCATGCAATCGGGCGCGTTCTTCGTCGGCTCGCTGGTGGTGCGGGCGCTGATGCCGCGGATCGGTGCGACGCCGCTGGTGCCGATCGGCCTGGGCTTCATCGCCGCGGGCAGTCTCGGCAGCGCCACCCTGCTGCTCTGGGCGCCCTCCTTCCTGCATGTGATGGTGCCGGTCTCGACCTATGCCTTCGGCATCGCCTTCGTGATGCCCGCCATGTCCACCGCCGCCCTCGCCCCCTTCGCGCGCAACGCCGGGGCCGCGGCCGCCATGCTCGGCTTCCTGCAGATGGGCGCAGGTCTGCTCATCGGCAGCATCGGCGCGCTCTTCGGCGATACGGTGGTTGCCATGGGCCTTCTGATCCCCCTGATGGGCGCCACCGCCTGTATTGCCTATCTGCTGCACCGCGCCCGGCCCTCCCTGCCGACGCCGGAACCGGGGGCCGCCCCCGCCCGGCGGCTGGGCCAATCCGCGCTCAACGATGCAAGAACCGTCCATTCGCCACCGAAATAATGTAGGCTGGCACGCATTTCCCGCCCCGACTACCCCCGCAGGGCAAGCGCCCGCTCTCCATTTCGACATCAAGACAGACCAAGACCCATAAAGGTTGCACAATGAAACCCATTCGCCCCTGGCTCCGCCCCGCCCTGCTCGGCCTCACCCTGCTCCTGTCCGCCCCGCTCGCGACGCAGGCGCAGGAGGGCCGCCCTCCTGCCGCGGTGAGCGTGATGACGTTGCAGCCGCAGAGCGTCACCCTGACCACCACCCTGCCGGGCCGTGTGGTCGCCTCTGCCCGTGCCGAGGTACGCCCCCAGGTCGCCGGGATCATCACCGAGCGGCAGTTCCGCGAAGGCGGACAGGTCGAAGAGGGCGACGTGCTCTATCAGATCGACCCGGCGAGCTATGACGCCGCGCTTGCGATCGCGAGGGCCAGTGTTGCCCAGGCCAAGGCCGGGCTCGAAAAGGCCGAGAAAGAGGCCCGCCGCATCGACGCGCTGCAATCACGCAATGTCGCAAGCGCCTCGGCGGCCGATGAGGCCGATGCCGCGCTGGCCATCGCCGCGGCCAATCTAGAGGCGGCCGAGGCACAGCTGCAATCGGCACAGATCGAGAAGGACCGCACCACGATCCGTGCCCGGCTCTCGGGCGAGATCGGCCGCTCGCTGACCAGCCCCGGTGCGCTCGTGACCGCCAGCCAGGCCACGCCGCTGGCCGTGATCCAGAACATCGATCCGGTCTATGTCGACGTCACCCAATCCGCCGCCGAGCTGCTGGCCTGGCGTCGCAGCCACGGCAATGGCCCTGCCGATCTGGCCGATCCCTCCGTGACCCTGACCCTCGCCGACGGGGTCGCATTCGATCAAAAGGGGATGCTGACCGCCGCCGAGCCTGAGGTGGACGAGCAGACCGGCGTTGTGGTCCTGCGCATGTCCTTCGACAACCCCGACAAGCTGTTGCTGCCGGGCATGTATGTGCAGGTCGAGATGCCGACCGAAACCCTCGATAGCGCCCTCGTGGTGCCCCAGCAGGCCGTCAGCCGCGACCGGCGCGGCCAGGCCACCGCGCTGATCGTCACGGAGGAAAACGTGGTGGAGCAGCGCGAGCTGACCATCCTGCAGGCCCGCGGCGCCGACTGGATCGTCAGCGACGGGCTCAGCGCCGGTGACCGGCTGGTCGTCGCCGGGTTCCAGAAGACCGGCCCCGGTGCCACCGTGACACCGCAGGAGGTCGCGGCCCCGCAGGCGACAGGGGCAGAGGCCGACCCGGTCGCGCCCGAAGGTGAGCAGACCGAGCAGACCGCGCCGCGCGCCGAGAAGACCGAGGCTTCTGCCGAGGCCGGATCCGGCACCGCCGCGGCGGCCACAGAGACCGACTGAACGCATATCAACTTCTCCTAATCCGGACGTACCGCCATGGCCCGTTTCTTCATCGACCGCCCGATCTTCGCCTGGGTCATCTCCCTGTTCATCTCCGGCCTCGGGGTGCTCGCGATCCTGACCCTGCCGGTCGCGCAATATCCGCAGATCGCGCCGCCTTCGGTCTCGATCCAGGCTGCCTATCCCGGCGCCTCGGCGGAGACCGTGGCCAATACCGTCACGCAGGTCATCGAACAGCAGATGACCGGGCTCGACGGGCTGCGCTACATGTCCTCGAGTTCGACCTCGGCGGGCGGCGCCTCGATCACCCTGACTTTCGAGACCGGCACCGATGCCGACATCGCCCAGGTCCAGGTACAGAACAAGCTCGCGCAGGCCAGTGCCCTGCTGCCTGAAACCGTGCAGCGCCAAGGCGTTACGGTGTCGAAATCCTCCGCCGGGTTCCTGATGGTGGTCGGGCTGATTTCCGACAGCGATGCCTATGATGCCACCGACCTTGCCGATTACCTCTCGACCAACATGGTCAATGACATCAGCCGCATCGAAGGGGTGGGCAGCGTGCAGGTCTTCGGCGCGCAATATGCGATGCGGATCTGGCTCGATCCGGCCAAGCTCGCCGCTTTCAACATGACGCCCTCCGATGTCGTCGCCGCCGTGTCGCGCGAGAATGCGCAGATCTCGGCCGGCGCCTTCGGTGCGCGTCCGACCGTCGAGGGACAGCAGCTCAACGCCACGATCACCGCGCAATCGCTGCTGCGCACGCCGGAGGATTTCCGCCAGATCGTGCTGCGCGCCCAGACCGACGGCGGGCTGGTGCTGCTCAACGATGTCGCGCGGGTCGAGATCGGGGCGGATAATTACGCCACCATCTCGCGGTTCAACCGCGATCCCTCCACCGGCATGGCGATCTCACTGGCGCCGGGGGCCAATGCGCTCGACACCGCCGCGCTGGTCGAGGAACGGCTCGACGAGCTTGCCGCCTTCTTTCCCGACGGCGTGACCTATGTGATCCCCTATGACACGACGCCCTTCGTGGCGATTTCCATCGAGAAGGTCGTGCATACGCTGTTCGAAGCGGTCGCCCTGGTGTTTCTGGTGATGCTGCTCTTCCTGCAGAACCTGCGCGCGACGCTGATCCCGACGCTGGTGGTGCCGGTGGTCCTGCTCGGCACCTTCGGTGTGCTCGCCGCCTTCGGCTATTCGATCAACTCGCTGACCATGCTGGCCATGGTGCTGGCCATCGGCCTGCTTGTCGATGATGCCATCGTGGTGGTGGAGAACGTCGAACGGATCATGGAACAGGAAGGTCTGAGCCCGCTCGAAGCCACCCGCAAATCGATGGACGAGATCACCGGTGCACTGATCGGCATCGGAGTGGTGCTTTCGGCCGTCTTCGTGCCGATGGCCTTTTTCCCCGGCTCAACCGGCGTAATCTACCAGCAATTCTCGATCACCATCATCTCGGCCATGGCGCTTTCGGTGCTGCTGGCGCTGACCCTGACTCCGGCGCTCTGCGCCACGCTGCTGAAGCCCAAAAAGGAAGGCCACCGCCCGCGCGGCCCCTTCGCGTGGTTCAACACCGGCTTCGGCGCCACGCTGCGCGGCTATGGCAGCACCGTGGGCTGGATGCTGAAACGCCCGTTCAGAATCAGCCTGCTGTTCCTCGCGGTGATCGCAGCGGCGGTGTTCCTGTTCCTGCGCACGCCGGGCGGTTTCCTCCCCGACGAGGATCAGGGCATCCTCTTCACCCTGATCTCGACCCCCACCGGCGCCACGGCCGAGCGCACGCTCGACGTGCTGGAGCAGGTCGAGGATTATTTCCTCGAAGAGGAAAGCGACATCGTGCAATCGGCCTTCGGCGTCGTCGGTTTCAGCTTCGCGGGGCAGGGCCAGAACCAGGCGCTGGTCTTCGTGCAGCTCAAGGACTGGAAGGACCGCACCGCCCCCGAGCAAAGCGTTCAGGCGCTGGCCGGACGTGCCTTCGGCAGGCTCAGCAGCATTCAAGACGCGCTGGTCTTCCCGGTGGTGCCGCCTTCGGTGATCGAGCTTGGCAACGTCTCGGGCTTTGACTTCTACCTGCAGGCCCGTGGCGGGCAGAGCCACGGCGAACTGCGCGATGCTCGCAACCAGCTGCTCGGCATGGCAGCACAGAGCCCGCTCATCGCCTCCGCCCGGCCCAACGGGCTGGAGGATGCGGCACAGTTCAACCTCGATATCGACTGGCGCAAGGCCGGGGCGATGGGGGTCTCGGCCAGCGATGTCGGCACGCTGCTGACCATCGGCTGGGCCGGGCGCTATGTGAATGACTTCATCGACGGCAGCCGCACCAAACGCGTCTATGTACAGGGCGAACCGGAGGCCCGCGCCACCCCGGAAGATCTGGAGAAATGGCGGGTACGCAATGCCAGCGGCGGGCTGGTGCCGTTCTCCAACTTTGCCGATGCCTCCTGGGTCTTCGGAGCCCAGGGCGTGACCCGCTACAACGGCGTGCCCGCCATGCAGATCCAGGGCGCCCCGGCACCCGGCGTGAGCACCGGCGAGGCAATTGCCGAGATCGAACGGCTGGCCGACCAGCTCCCGCCCGGTTTCTCGGTGGCCTGGACCGGCCTCTCGCTGGAGGAACAGGAAAGCGGCAGCCAGGCCCCCCTGCTCTACGCCCTGTCCCTCGCGGCGGTGTTCCTGGCGCTGGCGGCGCTCTATGAAAGCTGGTCGATCCCCTTCGCGGTGATGCTGGCGATGCCGCTCGGCGTGCTGGGAACCCTTCTTGCCGCCTGGGTCGGCGGCTTCCAGAACGGCGTCTTCTTCCAGGTCGGACTGCTGACGGTGATCGGTCTCACCGGCAAGAACGCGATCCTGATCGTCGAGTTCGCGCGCGAGCAATATGCCTCCGGTGTGCCGCTGCTCAACGCCGCGCTCGAAGCGGCGAAACAGCGTTTCCGCCCGATCATCATGACCTCGATGGCCTTCTCGCTCGGCGTCTTGCCTCTGGTGATCAGCAACGGCGCAGGCTCGGGCGGGCGCAATGCCATCGGCTCCGGCGTTCTCGGCGGTACCATCTCGGCGACGCTGCTTGGCGTGCTCTTCGTACCGGTGTTCTTCGTCATCATCGCGCGCATCACCCGTAGCCGGAAGTCACAGGCGCAGTCACAGCCCGACATCGACGCACCGTCGGCATGAATCCGCGTCCGGGCGGCCCGCTTCGGCGCGCAGCCCGGATCTGGGGGAAAATCCTGATTGCAGCCAAGTTTCATTCTGCGAAAATACAGGCGAGTGGAGAGGTGGATGCAGACAGGACCGATACGCATGTATGCCGACCTGTTCGGTCGGCCTGACCGGGTACATCCCGCGCGGCCCGCCAGCCTGTCGGCCGGGCCGATCGCCGATCCCGGCACCGCGCCGCGCCCGCCGCCGACCCGGCGATATCACCCCACCCGCCCGCGCGCGACGTTGCCCTGCGGAGGTCGGCATGTCGGTCATTGACCTCAGCAAGCTGCCCTTCGTGGAAAACGAGCTTCAATCCTTCCTCGATTCCATCTGCGAGACGCATGAGCTCGACTATGCCGCCTATGCCGGGCTCAATCCCGCCGCCCAATCGGTGCATGGCTTCGTCAATTATCCCGAAGAATGGCAGGCGCGTTATGTCACCCGGGGCTTCCAGCACCGCGACCCGGCCCTGCTGCTCGCCAGCCGCAGCATCGCACCCGTCGATTGGCAACGGCTGCGCGATGAGGCAAGCTTTCACGACATTTTCCGCGACGCCCATGATTTCGGCATTTCCAACCAGGGCATGACGATCCCGGTGCGCGGCCCCTTCGGCGACATCGGCCTGTTCAGCGTGACCCGCGATTGCGGCGACCGCGAATGGGCCTTGCTGAAGACGAAGATCATCGGCGCGCTGCAAAGCGCCGCGGTCCATCTGCACGACAACGTGATCCGCTCCCGCGCGCAAAGCGCCCTCCCCGCCGGACCGCGCCTGTCGCCGCGCGAAACCGAGGCGCTGCAATGGATCGCGGCAGGCAAATCCCAGCTCGACGTGAGCGACATCCTGTCGATCTCGCAGCGCACGGTCGAGGTACATCTGCGCTCGGCCCGCGAGAAACTCGGCGCGCTCAGCACCGCGCAGGCGGTGGCCCGCGCCATCGGCCTCGGGTTGATCCATCCGATCTGACCCTACGGGATTTCCACAATAGCCGGAGCCTCCAGCCTGCCCGATGATGACTCAATGGATCTGTCTTGGGGAGAAAGTGATGATTATCATAGTGGACGGCCTCAACCGCAACCGTTTCGGCGGATTGCTCGACCAGATGTTCGCCCTGCGCGCCAGGGTCTTCGGTGACCGGCTCGGCTGGGACGTTAAAATTCGCAACGGCCGGGAGAGCGACGAATTCGACGCGCTCGATCCGGTCTATGTCATCGGGGTGAACGCGGAAGGAAAGGTCATCTCCTGCGCCCGCGCCCTGCAGACCACCGGCCCGCATATGCTCTCCGAGGTCTTCAGCGACCTGCTTGACGGCGAAGCCCCGCCGCGCAGCGCCCGTCTGTGGGAATCGACACGGTTCTGCGTCGATACCGAAGCGCTTGCGGGGCAAGGATCCCGCGAAGCGCTCAGCCGCGCGAGCTGCGAGCTGATGATCGGCGCGCTGGAATATGCCCGATCCGCCGGGATCGAGGATATCATCACCGTCATCGATCCGATCATGAACCGGGTGCTGAAACGCTGCGACTGTGCGCCCTATGATTACATCGGCAGCACCCGGCCGATGGGCAAGGTCTCGGCCATGGCGGCGCTGCTCGACACCACGCCGGAACGGATCGCGCGGCTGCGCGCCTTCGCCGGTATCACTGACGATGTCTTCGCCACACCGAAACAGGCGGTGGCGCTTTCCGATATCCGCCCGATCACCCCGAGCAATGCGGCACAGGCAGCGGCGCTCGAGGAATATTGCCGCGAGCAGCTGAGCAGCGCGCGCTGCGGTTCGGAACGCGCCGCCGTGGAGGAACTGGCACGGATGTTGAAAAGCGTCGGCATGATCCGCCGCATCGACGATCGCCCGATCACCTATCACGGCTGAGCGCACACGCGCGCAGCTCAGCAAGTCTCGAGATAGGCAAGCAACCGGCGCTCCGCCGCCAGCAGATCGCGGCTGCCCGTGCCGTCGAGCACAAGCGGCTCGGCACCGGCAAGCTCGATCACCGCGGGATGGATATAGCTGTTGCGCGCGACAGTGGCGGTGTTGTTGAGCCGCTCCGCCGCGGCCTCGGCCATCGCCTTGATGCTTGCTCCGCCCGGCTCCGCACAGGCGAAGGCGGCCAGGGTTCCGGCCCAGGTGCGGAAGGTCTTGGCGCTCACGCCGTCAGCCCCCGCCGCCTGCGCGATATAGAGGTTCAACGCCGTCGAGTTCAGGCTGCGGGCATTGCCCTCCTCATCCACCCAGCTCAGCAATTCGGCCCCCGGCAGGTCATTGATCCGCCCGAGGATCCGCGCCAGCGTCCGGTCGTTCATCTGCCGCCGGACCGGCGTCCCGCCCTTCGCCTTGTAGCGCAGCTTGATCCGGTTTCCTGCCAGCTTCACATGGCGGCGCTGAAGGGTCAGGGCGCCGTAGCTGCCGTTGGCGGCGGTGTAATCGGCATTGCCGACCCGCATCGAGGTCCGGTCGATCAGCGCCACCGCACTGGCCAGGGCAAAGACCCGGTCGCCGACCTCCTCTTCCAGATCCCGGCGCACACGACGGCGGATGCGCGGCAGCAGGTGGCCGAATTCGACCAGCCCGGCGAACTTGGTCTCCGCCTGCGCCGCCGCCCATGCCTCGTGATACCGATATTGCTTGCGCTGGCGCGCATCCCGCCCCGTGGCCTGCAGATGTCCGTTGGGCAGCGGACACATCCACACATCCTCATAGGCGGGCGGCACCGCCAGTGCCTCGAGCCGTTTTCGTTCCGGGCCACGCGCGATGGTCGTGCCATCCGTGGCCACATAGCTGAACCCCCGACCCCTGCGCAGCCGCCGGATCCCCGGCTGGTCGTCGCTGTAATAGACGAGCTCGGATGGGGCCATCCCCGGTCAGGCCCGACGCACTTCGGAGGACAGTTTCAGCACCTGGTCACCATCCTCCTGCACGATCACCAGCGCGGGATTGTCATCGGAACCATTGCGGGTAATCTCGCTGCCCTTGATCTTGCGGGTCAGCTTGCACTTGTGGATCTCCTCGACCCGGCCCTGACCGACCCCTTGGCCCCAGTCCCATTCCACCCTGTCGCCTTCAGAATAATCCGCCATTCCCGGTCTCCCCCGCCTGGCCCTTTGCCTAGGCAACCCGCCCATGCGGTCTCGGGTTCCGCCGCCGCTTCTTCTGACCGAAAATACCTCGGGGGTCCGGGGGCTGGTCCCCGGTCCGGCATCGCCGACAGCACCGCCGCGACAGGATCAGCCCCGCCAGCGCAGGACCCGCCGCTCCACTGCCGCAATCGCCGCGCTGACCAGCACACCGAGCAGCGAAAGGATCACCACCCCGGCAAACAGCCGCTCCAGATCATAGAGGCTTCCGGCCTCGAGAATATAGGCGCCGATACCATATTGCGCGCCGAGCATTTCCGCCGCGACCAGCAGGATGATCGCGATCGCCAACGAGATCCGCAGCCCCGAAAGGATCCCCGGCATCGCGCCGGGCAGCACGATCTTGCGCACGATCGACCACCAGGACAGGCCGAATGACTGGCCCATGCGGATCAATCCGCGCTCGACATTATCCACCGCCGAATAGGTGGCCACGACCGTCGGGGTGAAGGTGCCGAAGGCGATCAGCGCGTATTTGCTGGCCTCGTCGATCCCGAACCAGATCACGAAGAGCGGCAGCAGCGCGATCTTCGGCACCGGGAACAGCGCCGCGACCAGCGGCACCAGCCCGGCCCGCACATAGGAAAATAGCCCGATCAGCACCCCCACAGCGATACCGAGCCCCGCGCCGATGCTCGCCCCAACCGCCAGCCGGGACAGCGAAGGCAGCAGATGCTTGAACAGCAACCCGGATTGATAGAGCTCCTGAAAGGTCAGCAGCACGTCGCTCGGTCTCGGCAGGGTCAGCGACGAGATCACCCCCGCGCGCGTGCCCCATTCGACGGCCAGCACCAGCAGCACGAAGACCAGCGGCCCGACACCGCGCCGATGCTGCGCAACGAAGCCGCCACCACGGAAGGGGATTTGTCGGCTTGCCTCAGACATCGAGCAACTCCGCATCCGCTGCCGCCGCCTCGTCGCGCATCAAGCCCCAGAGATGCCGCTGATGCGCCTCGAGCGCCGCATCGCCATGCGCGCGCGCCGACAGCGACGTGTCGATCTTAACAATCTCGCGGATCTGCCCGGGGCGGCGGGACAGGACCACGATCCGATGTCCCAGCCGCACCGCCTCGGCGAGGTTGTGGGTGACATAGACCGCGGTGAAAGGCTGGCGCGTCCACAGCGCCACGAGATCATCCATCAGCAATTCGCGGGTCTGGCTGTCCAGCGCCGAGAGCGGCTCGTCCATCAGCATCACCGCCGGACGCACTGCCAGCGCCCGGGCGATCGCCACTCGTTGCTTCATCCCGCCGGACAATTGCCTCGGCAGGGCCTCGGCGAAATCCCCGAGCTTGGTGCGGGCCAGCACATCGGCAATGATCGCCTCGCGCTCGGAACGGGCAAGCCGATGATCCTCCAGCGCCAGCGCCACGTTGCCGCGCACGCTGCGCCAGGGCAGCAGCGCGAAATCCTGGAAGATATAGGTCAGCGGATTGAGACAATCCGCAGGCGGCGCGCCGAGCTGCAGAACCTGCCCGGCCGAGGGCCGTTCGAGCCCGCCGAGCATCCGCAGCAAGGTTGATTTACCGCAACCCGAGGGACCGACAATACAAACGATCTGTCCGGAGGGAATATCCAGCGTGATGTCGCGCATCACCTCGGTGGCGCCATAGAAATGGCTGACGTTCTGCAATCTCAAATCCATGCCGGGTGTTTGGGACAAATCCGCCGCCGCTGCAATGGCCCTGCCCGGCCGCGCCCGGCGCCGCGGCCTCGGCGCAACAGCCAGCAGCCAAGACCGTCTGCGCGAGCGCCGCAGGTTCCCTCGCGCCGTCGGCAAGGCTAGGAGAACGGAGGAGACAGAACAGGAGTGAAGTGATGAACAAGGTCGTCCTCGCGGCGCTGGCAGGCATGATGCTGTCCGCCTGCACGAACAGGGATTCCGCCAATTTCGACGCGCCCGGTCGCTACGAGGTCACGGGCGTCGAAGAGGGCGAAATGCTCAAGCTGCGCGCCGGTCCCGGCACCGGCTATGTCGCGCTGCTCGGCCTGCCGAATGGCAGCGTCCTGCAGGTGTACAGCTGTCAGCCGGTCGGCGGCACGCGCTGGTGCGAAGCGCGACTGGAGGGCGCCGGGCAGGCCGTGGGCCATGTCTCGCGTGCCTATCTGCGCAAGCTCTGACGGAGCGCCGCGTCCGGTCCCACGCGCGCCGCAAGCCGGGCCGGATCGGACCGGCCCGCTTCGTTCTCCGCACCCAGGCTGAGTCTCAGACCCCGAGAGTCTTCACATAGGACGTGTCGATCAGCGTCTCCAGCGTGATATCCGCATCCACCAGCCCTTCGGACTGGAACCAGCTCAGCTGATCGGCAATCGAGGCGACATTCATCGCCGCGCCCTCGTTGAGCCGCATTGTGCCGTTGATGATCGACGGCGCCGCCTCGTCGCGCGGTCGGTCGGTATAGACATATTTATGGATCAGATCGACCATCCCGGCCTCGCCCTCATCACCACCGGTCCGTTCGATCATCGCGGCGTTGTAATCGGCCACACCCTTCGAATACCCGGCGAGGAAATTCGTGGTCATGTCCTTTTCGTCGCTGGCATTCTTCGCCGAGGTAAACACCGTGGTCACCTGATAATCCGGCAGATAGGTAGCCACGTCGCCAACGATATGCACCGCGCCGGACCCGGCCAGCGGCTTGGCGATATGCGGCACGATCGACCAGCCGTCGATCTGTCCCGACTTCAGCGCGCCGATGATCGCCCCGACCTTCTGCAGCGGCTTGTAGGTCAGGCTGATGCCCTCGGCCTCGGCCATCTTCGCGCCCATGTAATGGAAGGACGAGCCCGCCTGCGTGATCCCGAAAGACTTGCCGTCGAGCATGCCCGGCGCGGTGATCCCGGCCTGATAGGCGGCGTCGGACACGAGAAACTTCTGGCCGTCGATCCCCACCTCTTCCTGCAACGCGCCGCCGATGACCTTGACCGCGCCCTTCTGGGCCAGCGACACCAGCCCGCCGGAAATCGCGGTGATCGCGTAATCGACATCGCCGCTGGCGATCGCCATCGCCATCGGCTGCGCCGCATCGAAGAACCGCAGCTCGACATCAAGCCCGGCTTCCTCGAAATAACCGCGCTCCAGCGCCACGAAACTGCCCGCGTGGCTGGTAAAGCGCAGCGCACCGACGGTGATCTTGCGTCTCTGGGCCAGAGCGGGGGTGGCCAGACCGGCAGCGCTGACAGCGCTCGCGGCACCCATGCTGGCCAACGCCTGACGACGGTTAAAACGGATCATGCTATACTCCTGCGAAATTTGGCAAATCATGGGCGCGGCGCAGGCGCGAAGTCAAGCAGGGCGCCACCGCAAATCGAATTGCCCATGCAGGATTTTCCACGCCTGATCACCACCCCGAAGGGAGGATTCCACCGATGTTCGACCCCGCAACCACCCTGCAACTGGCCCGCCACATCGCCGCCCCGCGGCACCGAATCTGGGAGGCCTGGTCCGATCCGCATCAGCTTCAGCGCTGGTGGTGCCCGCGGCCCTGGCGCATCGAGATCAAGGACTTCGGCTTCGACCACGGCGGTGCATTTGACTCCGTCATGCATGGACCGGAGGGCGACGAAATGCCCGTGAGGGGCTGTTTCCTGCAGATCGAACCGCAAAGCCTGATCGTTTTCACCAGCCTGATGTCCGAAGGCTTCGCCCCGATCGAGACCGACCTGGCCTTCACTGCGCGGATCAACCTGACCGAGGTCGACGAGGGCACCAGATACGGCGCCACGGTCCTGCACCGCAACGCCGAGGATAACGAGAAACACCGCGCCATGGGATTCCACGAGGGCTGGGGCGCCGCGCTGGACCAGCTGGCCGCACTGGTCGAGTAAGCAATGGCGGCGGCGGTGGCGATTGCCACCGCCGCCGCCAGGTCCTATATCGCCCCCACACCCGCAAAACAAAGGCAAGCGCCATGTCCTTCGACCGTTCCATCAAGATCGCTCCCTCCATCCTCGCCGCCGATTTCGCCAATTTCGGCGCCGAATGCGAAGCCGTCGAGGCGCAGGGCGCCGATTGGGTGCATGTTGATGTGATGGACGGACATTTCGTGCCCAACATCACCTTCGGACCGGCGATGTGTGCCGCGATCCGCCCGCATATCAAAGGTGTGATGGACGTGCATCTGATGATCTCGCCGGTCGATCCCTATATCGACGCTTTCGCCGCTGCCGGAGCCGATGTGATCACCGCGCATGTCGAGGCCGGGCCGCATATCCACCGCACCCTTCAGGCGATCCGCGCCGCCGGGGCCAAGGCCGGTGTGGCGCTCAACCCCGGCACCCCGGCGGAATCGGTGGCGCATCTGCTCGACCTGACGGATCTGATCTGCGTGATGACCGTGAACCCCGGTTTCGGCGGTCAGAAGTTCATCGACATGGGCGACAAGATCCGCACCCTGCGCGCCATGATCGGCGACCGCCCGGTGCATATCGAAATCGACGGCGGCGTCGATCCGAAAACCGCGCCGCTGGTGGCCCAAGCCGGTGCCGATGTGCTGGTCGCGGGCTCTGCCGCGTTCAAGGGCGGCTCGGTCAGCAACCCCGCGCCCTATGGCGAAAACATCCGCGCCATCCGCGCTGCTGCCGAAGGCGTCTGGGCCTGATCTGCGGCGCTATCCGCTTAAACAATTGTTAAAGCGATTGTTTCGCATGCGAAACGTTACCGCAGGACGGAGCGAGCCGCCCTGCCCGCTTCCCTAAAAATCAGTCCAGCTGATCCGCAAACGCCGCCAGCAACCGATGCTTGAGGATCTTGCCGGTCGGCGCCGCAGGCAGGCTGGTGCCGATAAAGATCCGCCCCGGCCGTTTATAGCCCGCCAGCCTCGCGCCGACGAATGCTTTCAGCTCTTCCCCCGAGACCCTGTCACCCTCGGCGACCTGCACGAAGGCCAGCACCTGCTCGTCGCCATCCTTCATCCGTCCGATCACCGCCGACTGGATCACCTGCGGATGCTCGTTCAGCGCCGCTTCCACCTCGGGCGGATAGACGTTGAAGCCGCCGTGAATGATCAGCTCCTTCGAGCGCCCGAGAATATGCAGATGTCCCTGCGCATCAAGCCTGCCGAGATCGCCGGTATGCATCCAGCCCTCGGCGTCGAGCACCTTGGCGGTCTCCTCGGGATTGCGGTAATAGCCCAGCATCACGTGACCGCCGCGGGTCAGCACCTCGCCCGACCCTTCGCCGCCACCCGGGACAGCGTCATCAATCGCGACCTCGACCCCCGGCAACGCCGGGCCGACCGAAATATCGGGCGAGCCGATGGGGTTTCGCGTGGCACAGACACCCGCCGTGGTCTCGGTCATGCCATAGCCGTTCTGCAGCGCGACGCCATAGAACGCCTCGGCCTTGCGCTTCCACGCCGGGTCGAGCGGCGCCGCCCCGGAAGAGACATAGCGCAGCCGCTCGGAGCCAAGCTGCGTCAACCCTTGCTCCTTGGTGTATTGCATCAACAGCGCATGCATCTGGGGCACCGCCGAAAGCAGCGTCACACCGTCCTGCAAGGCGGCAAAGAGCTTGGCACCGGAAAACCGCGCCTCAAGCCGCACCGCCGCCCCGGCATAACAGGCCGCCGTGATCACCGAGGCAAGCCCGAAGACATGGGTGATTGGCAGCACGCCATAGACCAAGTCATCCGGGGTCATTCCGCGCAGCTCGGCCGAAGCCATGCCGCCGAACCGCACATTGTCATGGCTCAGCATCACGCCCTTGGGATCACCGGTGGTGCCGGTGGTATATAGCAGTACCGCCACATCGCGCAGCGTCGGGTCCGGGTTGCTGCGCATCGCCGCAAGATACAGGCTGCCGAAATCGCCCGTGACCTCCACCGCCCCGATCCGGGCCGCATGGTCGCGCGCATCGCTCGACGCGTCACAGGTCATCAGCAGCGCCGCCGGGGTGGCGTGATCAACAATGCGCCGGATCTCCGCATCGGTCTGTCGGGCATTGACCGGGATGATCACCGCGCCGAGCTTCCAGCATCCGAACAGAACGGCAACCGCGCTGGCGCAGTTTTCCGAGAGCATCAGTACCCTGTCCTGAGCCTGTACCCCGGCCTCCCCCAGCATCTGCGCCACCGCTTCGGCGGCGCGGTCGAGCTCGGCAAAGCTCCATGCCGTGCCCAGTGAATCGCTCAGGGCCGGGGCATCGCCCCGTGCCGCGACCTGCGCTGCCAGAAAATCCTCGACCCGTCCGCTCATTGCGCCGCCTCCTGCATCTGCGTTACCCCCTGAAGCCGCGCCAGCGCCTGCGCCGCTTCGGCCTCGATCCGCGCGATGATATCGGCCATCGGCTCGATCCTGTCGGTCAGCCCCAGCGCATGACCGGCCGAGAGCATGCCCCGGCTCACGTCGCCGGTGACATAGGCCTGTCGCCCAATCTTGCCCGAGACCAGCGGCAGCAGTTCCTGAATCGTGACCCCGGGGTTCTCCGCCTCCATCCGCGCGACCTCGGTGGTGGTCTCGTTGGCCAAGGTGCGGATCGTGTTGCGCACCGAACCCATGGTCAGCGCGGTGTCGCGTTCAGTGGCATGCACCAGCGCCTGTTTGTATTCGCGATGCGCGGTCAGCTCTTCGCTGACCAGCAGCCTTGTGCCCATCACCACACCAGACGCCCCCATCGACAGCGCCGCGACCAGCTGGCTGCCATGTCCGACGCCACCGCCGATCAGGAAGGGAATCTCAAGATCGCGCCCGGCCATCGCCGCGTTGACGAAAGAGCCGATCATGTCCATGCCCGGATGCCCGCCGCATTCGGCCCCGACGATCGACACCATGTCGACCCCGACCGCCTGAGCCTTGAGCGCGTAGCGTACCGCCGGGACCTTGTGCAGCACCGTCAGGCCAAGGTCTTTCAGCAGCGCGATATAGGGCTCGGGGTTGCGCCCCGAGGTCTCGACCACGCCGACGCCCTCGTCGGCGATCAGGCGAAAGATGTCCTCGGTCTGATCGCCCGGCACCAGCTTGGGCAGCATGGAGACATTGACCCCGAAGGGCAGATCGTTGCACAGCGCCCGCGTCTTGCGGATCTCGGCGCGCAGATCGTCATGGCTGGCAAAGCTCGCGGCGGTGATGAAACCCATGATCCCCGATTGCGCCGCCGCGGCGACATAGGGCGCATCCGACAGCCATTGCAGCCCGCCCGCGACGATCGGCAACCGCGTGCCGAAGCGGCGGGTGATTTCGGTGTTCCAGCTCATTGGCGATACTCCGGCTTGCGTTTCTCCAGAAAGGCGGCGATCCCCTCGGCGGCCTCGTCGCCACCTGCGGCGCGCGCCATAGCGTCGCGCTCGGCGTCCAGCTGGTCGGCCTCGCTATTTTCATAGGCGGCAGCGATCAGCGCGCGGATCGCGCCCTGCGCAGCGCGCGGCCCGGCGGCCAACGTGTCGGCAAGCGCATGGGCCTGCTCCAGCGCCTTGCCCTCCTGGCTCAGGATATTGACCGCCCCCAGCTCGGCAAAGCGCCCGGCAGAGACCGGGCGGCCCATCAGGCACATTTCCATTGCGAAGGGGCGCGGTAGCATCCGCGCCAGCGACGCGGTCAGCCCCGCATCGGGCACCAGCCCGGCCTTGACGTAGGCGGCGGTAAACTTGGCCTCCTTGGA
Source organism: Sulfitobacter aestuarii (assembly GCF_042685005.1). NCBI lineage: Bacteria > Pseudomonadati > Pseudomonadota > Alphaproteobacteria > Rhodobacterales > Roseobacteraceae > Sulfitobacter > Sulfitobacter aestuarii. Next base: position 115,409 of record NZ_JBHUMP010000010.1, read on the forward strand.
GGCCACCAGCAGATCGCAGGCCAGCGCCAGCGACAGCCCGGCTCCGGCGGCACCGCCCTCGATTGCCGCGATCAGCGGCACCGGGCAGGCCCGCATGGCGCGCACGAGGTCATGCAGCAGATCGACCTTGTCGCGCCGCTCTGCCTCGCTGAGCTTGCGCCGCTCGATCAGCACGTTCAGATCTCCGCCCGCGCAGAAGAACCCGCCCTCGGAGGTCAGGATCACCGCCCGGATGCGCGGCTCGGCTGCCTGCTGCATCGCCTCGCTGATCGCCGTGTAAAGCTCCGGCGTCAGGGCTCCGCGCTTGGCCGCGTTGCCGTTCCAGATCACCAGCCGGTCGCCCCTGTCCTCGATCCGCGCGTTCATGTCAGCTTCTCCTGCGGCACCCGTTTGAACACGCCGGTCGCGGTGGCGATCAGCGTGCCGTCCTCATGCTCAAGCACCCCGGTGATATAAAGCAGGCTTCGTCCGCCCCCGGTGATCGTACCGGTCGCCGTCACCCTGCCGGGGCGTCCCGGACCGACGAATTGCGTAGTCAGCGAGATGGTCAGGAACGGCGCCCGCCCGCTGGCATCCACACTCAGCGATCCGGTGGTGCCGAGCGCTGAATCCAGCACCGTGGTCGCGATGCCGCCATGCAGTACGCCATGCCGGTTCAGGTGCTGTTCGGTCACCTGCAGATGGCAGCGCCCATGGGCTCGATCCGAGACATCCACGACGTAACCGATCAACCGTTGGGTGCCGGTCTCGTCGTGGATGAGCTGATCCGTATCAGGCGCTGGCGAGGGCAATGAACCGCTCCAGATGATGATCGGTATCGCCGAAACGATGGTCGGCCATGACGATGCGCTTGGCGATATGGGCAAGTTCGTATTCCTGAGTCATGGCAATGCCGCCATGCATCTGGATCGAGTCTTCGGCCACCAGACGCCCGACGCGCCCGATCAGGTTTTTCGCGGCCGACACGTGACGCTCGCGGCCGACGCGGTCCCCCTCCAGATGCCCGGCGGCGTTGATCACGGCAGAACGCGCCTGTTCCATCTCGATCAGCAGATCGGACATGCGATGCGCCAGCGCCTGAAAGCTGCCGATTGCGCGGCCAAACTGCTTGCGGGTGCCGAGATATTCGCGGGTCAGCTCACAGGCCGTGTGCATCGCGCCAAGCGTTTCGGCACACAGCGCGACATTGGCCGCAGCCATACGCGCCTCGATCACGGGATAGGCCTTGCCCGCGGCACCAAGCCGCGCCGACGCAGGCAGGCTCACCTCATCAAGCGTCACCTCACCGGCACGCCCCCCGGCCAGCAGCGCATAGCCCTCGATGCTCAGCCCCTTGGCATCGGCAGGCACCAAAAACAGCGAGATCCCGTCCTCGTCCCCGACATCGCCGCTTTCGCGGGCCGAGACCACCAGCATGTCGGCGGCTTCGGCATTGACCACTACCGCCTTGCGACCATTGAGCACGATCCGGTCGCCCTCTGCCTTGGCGGTGGTCTGCACGCGGTTCAGATCATAGCGGCTTGAGGGCTCGCCATGGGCGAAGGCCAGTTGCAGCGCCCCGCCGATGACCGCTTCGACATGCTCCTGCTGCGCCCCATCACCCAGATCGGCAATCAGCCCGCCAGCGAGCACGGCCGTGTCCATGAACGGTTCCACCACACCCGCGCGGCCCAGTTCCTCGAACACCACGGCAAGGTCAAACCCCTTGCCGCCGAAGCCCCCCTGCTCTTCGGTGAACAGCGCGCCGATCACCCCGAGTTCGGCCAGCGCGCTCCAGATATCGGCGGAGAAACCTGTCTCGCTTTCCAAAATCCTGTTGCGCGTCGCGGTATCGTATTTGTCTCGCAGGAAACGGCGCAGACTGTCTTGCAGCATCTGCCGCTCTTCGGTCAGGTCAAAGTTCATTTGGCACCTCCCAGCGTGGTCTTCGCGATGATCTCGCGCTGGATTTCATTGGAGCCGCCGAAGATCGACAGCTTGCGGTTGTTGAAATATTGCGCCGCCACCGGCCCGGCGGCGAGCGGATCAGGCAGCGCCGCGTTGGAGCCCTCGACGGCCTCCGAGGCGAACGGCATCGCATAGACCCCGGCAGCGCGGCGTGCGAGATCGTTGATCTCCTGACGAATGATCGTGCCCTTGACCTTGAGCATCGAGCTTTCCACCCCCGGCGCCTGTCCGGCAGCGGCCTTGGAAATGATCCGCAGGTTGGTCGTGGACATCGCCATTAGATCGATCTCGACCTTGGCGATACGTGCTGCGAAATGCGGGTTCTCGATCAGCGGCCTGCCCCCGGCCATCTCGGATTTCGCGATTCGCTTGACCGCAGTCAGCCCGGCCTGGGAAAACCCGACACCGGCGATGTTGGTGCGCTCATGGGTCAGCAGGTACTTGGCATAGGTCCAGCCCTTGTTCTCTTCGCCGACGAGGTTTTCAACCGGCACTTTGACATCGGTGAACCAGACCTCGTTGACCTCGGCCCCGCCATCGAGCAGCACGATCGGGCGCACTTCGATGCCCGGCGTCGCCATGTCGATCAGCAGGAACGAAATGCCCTCCTGTTTCTTGGCGTCCTTGTCGGTGCGCACCAGACAGAAGATCATGTTGGCGTGTTGACCGAGCGTGGTCCAGGTCTTCTGACCGTTGACGATATAATGATCGCCCTCTTTCACCGCCGTGGTCTTCAGCGAGGCAAGATCCGACCCGGCACCGGGTTCGGAATAGCCCTGGCACCACCAATCCTCGCCCGACAGGATGCGCGGCAACCAGTAGTCGTTCTGCTCCTTGGAACCGAATTTCTGCAGCACCGGCGCCAGCATCGACAAACCAAAGGGCACGATGCGCGGCGCATAGGCGGCGGCAGCCTCTTCCTCGAAGATATGACGCTGCACTGCGTTCCAGGCGGCACCGCCGAATTCCTTCGGCCAGTTCGGCGCCAGCCAGCCCTGCGCGTTCAGGATCGCATGCCAGCGCTCATGGCCTTCCTTGCCGAGCTCCTGACCCTTGCGCACCTTGTCGGAGAGATCCTTGGGCAGTTTCTCGTCCAGAAACGCCCGTACTTCGTCGCGAAAGGCGCGTTCTTCGTCTGAATAGCTCAGGTCCATGGTCGGTCCTTTCAGTAGATTTCAAACAGGCCCGCGGCACCCATGCCGCCGCCGATGCACATGGTCACGACGCCGAGCTTAGCTCCGCGCCGTTTGCCTTCGCGCAGGATATGCCCGGTCATCCGTGCGCCGGTCATGCCGAACGGGTGGCCGATGGCGATCGAGCCGCCGTTGACGTTGCAGATCTCCGGGTCGATCCCCAGCGTGTCGCGGCAATAGAGCGCCTGACTGGCAAAGGCCTCGTTCAGCTCCCAAAGGTCGATATCAGAAACCTTGAGCCCGTGCCGTTCCAGCAGCCGCGGCACCGCAAAGACCGGGCCGATGCCCATCTCGTCAGGTTCGCACCCGGCCACGGCAAAGCCCTTGAAAGCGCCCATGGCCTCCAGCCCGGCCTTTTCGGCGGCCTGACTGTCCATCAGCACCAGCGCCGCGGCGCCGTCGGAAAGCTGGCTGGCATTGCCGGCGGTGACAAAGCCGCCCTCGCGCACCGGTTTCAGCCCCTGCAAACCTTCCAGCGTGGTGCCGGGGCGGTTGCATTCGTCCTTGTTGACGGTGACCTCGTGCTGCGAGACTTCCTTGGTTTCCTTATTCATCACGCCCATCACGGTCTGCATCGCGACGATCTCGTCATCGAACTTGCCCGCCTCCTGCGCGGCGGCGATCAGCTGTTGGCTGCGCAGACCGTATTCATCCTGCGCCTCACGGCTGATGCCATAGCGCTCGGCCACGATATCGGCGGTCTCGATCATCGCCATGTAGACGGCGGGGTTGTGTTCAAGCAGCCATGCCTCGGGGACGCGCCTGGTTTCAGGCTGCACCATAGAGATGCTCTCGACCCCGCCCGCGACCATCGGCCCGGCGCCTTCCTGAGTAATGGCATTGGCGGCCATCGCCACGGTCTGCAGCCCCGAGGAGCAGAACCGGTTGACCGTCACCCCGGCCGCCGACACCGGCAGCCCGGCGCGCAGCGAGATCTGGCGGGCGATGTTCTGCCCGGTCGCGCCCTCGGGATAGCCGCAGCCGAACATCACATCCTCGATCTGGCCCGGATCGATCCCCGCGCGTTGCACCACATGTTCGACCACATGGCCGCCCATGGTCGCGCCATGGGTCATGTTGAAGGAGCCGCGAAACGACTTGGCCAACCCGGTCCGGGCGGCAGAGACGATGACGGCTTGGCGTGCGTTCTGGGTCATTATGCGGCTTCCTTGTTGAGATCATCGAAATTGCGGCCCTCGGCCACCAGTGTTTTGAGCAGCGGCGCGGGTTGCCAGAACCATGCATCTTCCGTGGCGTAGCTCTCGATATCTCTGAGCACGCTCTCAAGCCCCTGCAGATCGGCCCATTTCATCGGACCGCCCCAATAGCGCGGGAAGCCGTAGCCAAAGAGCAGCACCATATCGATGTCGAGCGGACGCCGCGCGATGCCCTCACCGAGCAGCTTGGCCGCCTCGTTGACCATGGCGCACATGTAGCGGCGCACGATCTCACGATCGGTGAAGTCACGCGGGGTGATGCCGCGTTCTTTCTGCTCGGCCTCGATCAGCCGGGTGATCTCGGGGTTCGGCACGCCGCCGCGCTTGCCCTTTTCGTAGATGTAATAGCCCTGACCGGTCTTCTGGCCGAAATGCCCCTGCTCGCAGAGCCGGTCGATATAGGTCGGCACCCGCTCGTCGGGGTGGCGGTCGGCAGCCTTGCGCTTGCGGGTGGCCCAGCCGATATCGAGCCCGGCCAGATCGGCGACCGCGAAGGGGCCCATGGCAAAGCCGAAATCGGTCAGCGCCTTGTCGATCTGATAGGGGGAGGCGCCATCGAGAACCATGTGATCCGCCGCCGTGCGGTAAGTCGCCAGAATGCGGTTGCCGATGAAGCCGTCACAGACCCCGGCGCGCACGCTGACCTTGCCGAGCATCTTGCCGAGCGCGAAGCCGGTGGCCACCACCTCGGGCGCGGTTGCATCAGCGACGACGATCTCCAGCAGTTTCATCACATGGGCGGGCGAAAAGAAATGCAGCCCGATCACATCACCGGGGCGCGAGGTGCTGGCGGCGATCTCGTTAACGTCGAGATAGGAGGTGTTGGACGCCAGCACGCAGCCCGGCTTGCAGACCGCGTCGAGCTGGGCAAAGACCTGCTTCTTCACGTCCATGTCCTCGAACACCGCCTCGATCACCAGATCGACATCCGACAGGCTGGCGTATTCGGTCGAGACCTTGAGCGCCTCGGTGGTCAGCGCCTCGTATTTGTCCTGCGAAATCTTGCCGCGCTTCACCGCGCCCTGCAGATTGCCCGCGATACGTTCATGCGCGGCCTTGGCGGCTTCGTCCTTCATCTCGATCAGCACGACCTTGAGCCCCGACAGCAGCGCCGCTGTGGCGATGCCCGCGCCCATGGTGCCGCCACCGATCACCCCGATTTCGTGCAGATCACGCGGCGTGACGCCCTTGAGCTCGGGCAGGTTGCTCACCGCGCGTTCGGAGAAAAACGCGTGGATCATGCCCTGACGCTGATCGGTCTCCATCAGGTCGACGAACATCTGCCGTTCGGTCTTCATCCCGACCTTGAAGGGTTCCTCGGCGCTGGCCTGCACCGCGCGCACCGCCTGTGCCGGAGAGATCTGCCCCCGCCCCTTGCGGAACGCCGCTTCATAGGCCGCGTCCCAGTCGATCGGGGCAGTCCCCGGCATTTCGCTGATCGGGCGGCGGGTGGCGCCGCTGTCGAGCAGTTCCTGCGCATAGGCAAGCCCGACCGTCTGCGGGTCGCCTTCCTCGATGCGGTCGATGATGCCGAGCTCCAGGGCTTCGGGCGCCATCACGTGACGGCCCGAGGTAATCACCTCGATCGCGGCTTCGGCACCGGTGAGACGCGGCAGGCGCTGGGTGCCGCCGGCGCCCGGGATAAGCCCGAGATGCACTTCGGGCAGGCCGACGCGGGCATTGGGCTGGGCGATCCGGTAATGCGCGCCAAGCGCCACTTCGAGCCCGCCGCCGAGCGAGACACCATGCATCGACGCGACCACCAACAGCGGGCTGGCCTCGATCCGGTTACACAGGTCCGGCAGATAGGGCTCCTGCGGGGGCTTGCCGAATTCGGTAATATCGGCTCCGGCGATGAAGGCACGCCCTTCGCCGACGATCAGCACCGCGCGAACGCCCTCTTCGGCCTCGGCGCGGGACATGCCGTCCTGCAGCCCGGCGCGGACCGCCTGACTCAACGCGTTGACCGGCGGGTTCTGGATCCGCAGCACGGCGATGTCACCGTGACGTTCATAGGCTATCTTGTCGCTCATCGGGTTTTCTCCTTCGAAAATCTCAGCCGCGTCGGGTCAGGGCCGGGGCATGGCCGGTGCGCTGTTCAAGCGTGCGAACCGTGTCGCGCAGCGCCGGGCCGACCTCGGTCAGGGCGCGGGTATCGGTCAGGTCCTTTGGCAGAGCGCCGCAGGTGAATGCAACCGGCTCGCCGAACTCACCGGCGAAATAGGGCACGCTGACCGCGTTGACACTGCGGGCATAACGGGTCGGGGGCGGGGCGATGGTGAAACCCTGCCCGATCATCTGATCATAGCCGTCGCGGCGGAACTGCGCCAGTTCGGGGTCCGGGTCCAGCGAGGCGAAACGCGCCTCGCCCATGGTCGCCAGCACCGCCTGTCCCGAGGAGGACCCGAACATCGGGATCCGGTGTCCCGGCTCGAGCCAGATCGTCGCAACGCCCCGCGGCCGCCAGGTCTTGGCCAGCAGCATCCGGTCACCATCGCGCACCGCGATCAGCGCCAGCGTGCCGGTGGCATCGGCGAGCTTCTGCATCGCATCCGAGGCCAGATCGACGAAGCTGATCGACAGCGAGGCGACCGAGCCGAGCGCCACCGCGGCGGGGCCGAGGCGGAATCTTTCGTTGCGCCCGCCATGCGACAGATAGCCCAATTCGCAAAGCGTATAGGTCAGCCGGGTCAGCGTCGGCTTCGGCAGACCGGTGCGCGCCGCCAGCTCCGAATGGGTGAGCCCGTCATCGCTGGCCCGGAAGGCGCGCAGCACCGAGAGGCCGCGGGCCAGCGTATTGGCGAACTTGCGATCTGTCTGCTGCTCACTCATCGCGCGGCCATCGGGATCAGCAGCGAGATCATCGGGAAGGAGATGATCAGGATCAGCACGATCACATCGACCGAGAGGAACCGGGTAATCCCCGCGAAAATCTTGTCGATCGGCGCCTCGCGCCCGACGACATTGGCGATCACGAAGACGTTGAGCCCCACCGGCGGGGTGATCAGCCCGATTTCGAGCAGTTTGATCACCACGACGCCGAACCAGATCAGGTTGAGATCATAGCTTTCGATCAGCGGGATCATCAGCGGCAGGGTCAGCACCATGATGCCGATCGGATCGAGGAACATGCCGAGCAGCAGGTAGATCGCCGCGATGCAGATCATCAGCACGACAAGCGAGAGCTGCGCATCCGAAACCCAGCCGACGATGTCGGAGGCCACGCCGGTCAGCGCGACGAAGGCGACGAAGATCTTGGCGGCGGCGGCGATCAGGAAAATCGCCGACGTCTGCACACAGGTTTCCTTGACCGCTTCCCAGAGACCGGCAAGCGTCAGCTTGCGCTGTGCAAAACCGATCAGCGTGGCGGCGACGACGCAGACCGCGGCAGCCTCGGTCGCGGTGAAGATACCGCCGTAGATACCGCCGATGATCAGCACGAAGAGCAGGATCGCGGGCCAGCTGTCGAAAGCCGCGCGCCAGCGCTCCGAACCGCTGTAGCGCTGTTCGGTCGAGGGCGCGATTTCGGGGCTGCGCCAGACCCAGACGCCGATCACCAGGATGAACCCCGCCAGCGTCAGCAGCCCCGGCAGCACCCCGGCGAGGAACAGCGAGGAGATCGAGGTCTCGGTGAAGATACCATAGATGATGAACAGCACCGAAGGCGGGATCAGCGAGCCGAGCGTGCCACCCGCCGCCACAGACGCCGTCGCCAGACGCGGGTCATAGCCCATGCGCAGCATCTCCGGCGTGCAGATCTTGCCCATGGTCGAGGCGCAGGCGATCGAGGAACCGGTGATCGCCGAGAAGCCGCCGCAGCCCATGACGCTCGCCATCGCCACCCCGCCCGGCAGGCGGGTCAGCCAGACCTTGGCGGCGTGGTAGATCTTGGTGGTGATGTCGGCGCGGTAGGCGATATGGCCGAGGGCCACGAACAGCGGGATCATCGACAGGTCATAGGAATGGATCAGGTCGAAGGAATTGGAGAACACCATCGAGCTGGTGGCGCGGATCGCGCGTTCGGGTGAAAACGTGCCGCTGCGAAAGGCGAAGATGATGAAGGTGGCAATGGTCGCGACTGCCCCGAGGGTGAAGGCGATCGGCACCCGCATCGCCAGCAGGAAGAGCACCGCGGCGAAGGCGATGAGACCGATGGTGGCCGGATCCATTAACGCTTTCCTTCTTCGGTCAGCAGATCGCCGACATGTTCCTGGGCATCGGAAACCACGCCGCCCGCGCGGATTGTGTTGATGTCGCGCCAGGCTAGCTCGGCGAGCCGCAGGAAGGTCGCGAGGATGCCGATCAGGAACAGCAGCCGTCCCGGCCATTTCGGCAGGGTGAGATCGCCGTAAAAGAAGCTGCCGCTTTCGATCACGCCGAAAAGCTCGCGCCAGCCGGCCCAGATCAGCGGCGCCAGCGCGATCATCCCGATCACCGACCCGGCCACGATCAGCCAAGAGCGCAGCCGCGCCGGGAACATGTCAGAGACGAAGGCCACGCTCACATGAGCGCGCGCGGCCGTCGCGGCGGCAAGGGGAAGCAGGATCGCGGCGACCATGAGCTCGCGCACCATGGTCACGCTGTCGGGCACCTGGCTGGCAAACACGGCACGGGCCAGAACGTTGGCGGTGATCATCACCCCCAGCATAATGACCGCGACCGCGCCTAGGGCGAGCAGGATCTTTTCCAGTGGTACCAGCATTTTGCTCCCCCTCCCAAGGTCAGCTATCAGTTGCTTTTGGCGTCCCAGGGGTAGCCGTCAGCGGCGCGCTTCTCAGTGTATTTGGTGATCAGCGCCTGATAATCCTCCAGCAGCTTCTCGCCGGGCAGGCCGGAGCCTTCGGCGGTCTGCACCCATTCATCGAGGAACTTCTTGCCACCCTCGACCAGTGTCGCGCGCTCGGCTTCGGGCAGTTCGATCACTTCGACGCCCTGTTCCTTCATCGACGCGATGGCCTTGTCGTTGGCGTCATTGATCATCTTGCCGAACTCGTCAGCCATGTCCGATCCGACCTCCCCGACCAGCTCCTGCTGTTCCGGCGTGAGACTGTCGAAAGCGTCCTTGTTCATGAAGATGCCCAGGCCCCCGACCTGACCCCAGTTGAGGATCGTATAGCTGTCCATCACCTCGGCCTGCTTGAGCGCCGCGACCGCGTAGCTGTAGCCCTGCGAGCAATCGATCAGCCCGGTGTCGAGCCCCTGATAGGCGTCATAGATCGACATGTTGACCATGTTGGCACCCTGCTCGCCAAACACCTTGCCATAGGCGCCGACGCCGCGGACCTTCTTGCCGGAAATGTCGGCGACCGAATTGATCGCGCCGCCCTTGCAGCCGATGTTGACCTGGCTGGTGGTCCATGTGCCGATATAGACCAGGTTCTTGTCGGCCAGATCGGCCGCGATCTCGGGGCTGTTGCGCATCAGCTCATCGGTGGCGCGCATCCCGACCCAGGCGTCCGGGTTGTTGACCGGCAGATCGGCGATGCCGTAGCCGGCCATTTCCTGCGGGTAATAGACCGCGATGACCGACCCCATGTCAGCGACGCCATCGGCGATCGATTGCACGGCGGCATTGGCTTTGAACAGCGCGCCGCCCCACTGGATATCGACCTTCAGATCCCCCTCGGACCGCTCGGCCAGTTCATCGGCGAACCATTGCAGCGCATCGGCGCGGGCGCCGCGGTTCGGGCCGGCCTCTCCGTGGATCAGGGTCGTCTCGGCCTGGGCGAACGAGGCGCTCGCGGCCAGAACAGCCGTTACGGATAGCGATTTCAGAAAAGTCATGCAGATCCCCTCCCTGGGATTGTTTTACATAGCAAAACATGGTTTCATTTTCTTGGAGACAGGCTAGGCGCGAGATCGATTCCACGCAAGCAGAACTTCGCGGAAAGCGACGCCCTGCGCCGCTTCCTTGCGTTTACCATTTCAGAACAGGGAGTTGACCGCCGCTTAGCGTCGGTAGATGAAGCACCGCCCCGGCACCGCACCCTCCGGCAGCGCGATTTCGGCCAGCGACTCGAAATACATCCGGTCGCTCGACACCATCACCCCGCCCCGCGCCAGCAGCGGCTCAACCAGCGGCGAAATGGCCCGTGCGAAAGCATCGTTTTTCTGCAGGTTCGGCCCGCCGAGGTCGGCATGGATGAGCACCGCGCTGTCGCCGAACCGCTCACCTGCTGCGGGCAAAGTGTCATGCACATCACCCAGGATCAGGTGGTCCTCGGGCGGGGTGCTGTCGGGCTGCGCGGTCGGGTTGCGCTCGAAGACATGGATCTCCCGGTCCGGCAGGGTCGCGCGCAGGTGGTGATAGGTGCGGCCATTGCCGAGCCCCAGTTCGAACACCGGCCCTTCAAGCGCCGCGATCAAATGCGCCGCGTGATCGAGACAGGCGCGCTGCGACACCATCCGGTCGATGAATATGTCCAGTCGGCTCTTTTCCTGGCGCACCGGTGGCTCCTTTATTGCAATGATTTCAACATGGGGTCGTCACCACGGGATATGTAGGGAGATGAAGGGTAATTTCGCAGGACACTGGACGCTGCGGGCTAAATCGGTTTCACTTGCCACAACTTAGGCGGCCTTGGCTGGAATATCGGGACGCAGATGACACCATTGCTGGAAGTTGAAGACCTTACCATCGGCTTCGGCGCGGCGCCGCCGGTCGTCAGCAATGTCAGCTTTACCATCAACCCCGGCGAGACGCTGGCGCTCGTCGGGGAAAGCGGCTCCGGCAAGACCTTGACCTGCCGCAGCGTGTTGCAGATACTGCCGCCGTCGGCAGTGCTGAGAAGCGGTTGCATCCGCTTTGACGGGGAAGACGGACCTGTCGACCTGCTGCGCCTGCGCGAACGCGAGATGCGGGCGATCCGCGGGGACCGGATCTCGATGATCTTTCAGGAACCCATGCGCTCGCTGTCACCGCTGCACCGGCTTGGCAATCAGGTCGCCGAAGTGCTGCGCCTGCACCGCGACATGGGCCGCGCCGAGGCCAGACGCACGGTGCTGGAGAAATTCGAGCGCGTCGGATTTGCCGATCCTCTAAGGGCCTGGCGCAGCTATCCGTTCGAGATGTCGGGCGGCATGCGGCAGCGCGCGATGATCGCCATGGCGATGGTTGCCAAACCCGAGCTGCTGATTGCCGACGAGCCGACCACTGCGCTCGATGTCACCACCCAGGCGCAGGTGCTGGGCCTGATCCGCACCCTGCAGGCCGAGACCGGCATGGCGGTGATCCTCGTCACCCATGACCTCGGCGTGGTGGCCAACATGGCGCGGCAGGTCGTGGTGATGAACAAGGGAAGGGTCATGGAACGGGGCGATGCCGCAGACGTGCTGGGCGCGCCCGCGCATGGCTACACGGCCAAGCTCTTCGCCGCCGCGCCGATGATCCCCGAGGTCGCGCGCCCGGCCCGCGCGCCGCCCCATGACGATCTGATCCTCGACCTGCGCGGGGTCAGCAAGACCTATACCTTGCGCGCCGGAGGCTGGCGCAGGCCGGTGAAGGTCACCGCCTGTCGTGACATCGACCTGCAATTGCAGCGCGGCAAGACCCTCGCCGTGGTGGGGGAAAGCGGCTCGGGCAAGACCACCTGCGCACGGATCGCACTCGGTGCCGAACGCCCCGACCCCGGCGGCTGCGTGTTGTTCTATCCGACCCCGGGTACCGATCCGGTGCCGGTGCATGACATGAATTCCGCCCAGCGCACCGCCTTTCAGGAACAGGCGCAGATGGTCTTTCAGGATCCCTATTCCTCGCTCTCTCCGCGGATGCGGGTGCAGCAATTGCTGACCGAGCCGATGGAAATCCACCGCATTGCCAACCGCGCCGAGCGGCGCGAGCGTGCCATCGAAAAGCTGCGGTTGGTCGGGCTCAGCCCGGACATGCTGGGGCGTTATCCGCATGCCTTCTCGGGCGGCCAGCGCCAGCGCCTGTCTATCGCGCGGGCGCTGACGCTGGAGCCCTCGCTGCTGATCTGCGACGAGCCGACCTCGGCGCTCGATGTTTCGGTGCAGGACCAGATCCTGACCCTGCTGGAGGACATCCGCGAGAGGGCGCATCTGAGCTATCTGTTCATCAGTCACGACCTCGCCGTGGTGGCGCGGATCGCCGATGAGGTGGCGGTGATGCGCGCCGGGGTGATCGTCGAGCAGGCCGCGCCCGACACGCTTTTCTACAATCCACAGCATCCCTATACCAAGGCGCTGATCGCCGCGCAGCCGGAGCCCGATGTATCGCGCCCCATCGACCTTGAGCTGGTGTCGCATGGGGCGGGCGCACCGTCGAGCTGGCCCGAGATGTTCCGCTTCGAAGGGTTGAGCGCGCCGATGCTGCGTGAGCTCGAACCCGGCCACATGGTGCGCTGTCATGCGTAGCCTGATCGCCCTCCTGCTGCTCCTCGCCCTGCCGCTGGCAGCACAGCCGGTGCCGCAGGAATCCTCTTTCTGGGCGGCGGAGGTCAGAAGCGGCGACCTGCCGCCGGTGACGGAGCGCCTGCCCGAGGTGCCGCTCGTCGTCGATCTTGAAGCCAAGGGCCGCAGTTTTGGCCATCAGGGCGGCACACTGCGCACCCTCGTCTCCCGTTCCAAGGATGTGCGGCAGATGGTGGTCTATGGCTATGCGCGGCTGGTCGGTTACGCGCCGGATTACTCGCTCTATCCCGATCTCTTGCGCGATGTGGAGATCGAGGAGGGCCGCCGCTTCACCCTGCATTTGCGCCCCGGCCACCGCTGGTCGGACGGCACGCCCTTCACCTCGGAGGATTTCCGCTACTGGTGGGAGAATGTCGCCAATAACGACGCGATCACCCCCTCCGGCCCGCCAGATTTCATGTTCGTGCAGGACGAGCTCGGCACGGTCAGCTTCCCGAATCCGGTGACCGTAGTCTTCGAATGGCAGGCGCCCAACCCCAACTTCCTGCCGCTGCTGGCCCAGGCCAGCCCGCCGTTCATCTACCGCCCCGCCCATTACCTGCGGCAGTATCACATCGACTTTGCCGATCCGGAGGCACTGAAGCTGGCGGTGGCCCGCGCGCGGGTCAAATCATGGGCGGCACTGCACAACAAGCTCGACAACATGTACAAATACGACAATCCGGCGCTGCCGACACTGCAGCCCTGGATCAACGCCAGCGGCAACCGCTCGTCTCGGCAATTGTTCGTGCGCAACCCCTATTACCACCGGATCGACGCACGCGGCGTGCAACTGCCCTATATCGACGTGGTCGAGATGACCATCGTCGGCGGCGGGCTGATCGCGGCCAAGGCCAATGCCGGGGAGGTCGACCTGCAGGCAAGGGGCCTCGATTTCCCCGATGTCTCGATGCTGAAGAAGGGCGAAAGCGATGGTGGTGCCTATCGCACCCTGCTCTGGGCCAATGGTGCGGCCAGCCAGATCGCAATCTATCCGAACCTCAATTTCGCCGATCCGGCCTGGCGCGCGGTGATCCGGGACGTGCGGTTCCGCCGTGCGCTCAGCCTCGGCATCGACCGACGGATGATCAACCGGGCGCTCTATTTCGGCCTTGCCAAGGAGGGCGGCATGACGGCGCTGTCCTCAAGCCCGCTGTTTTCGGAGCGTGACCTCCACGAATGGGCCGGGCTCGACATCGACCGCGCCAATGCGCTGCTCGACGAAATGGGGCTGACCAAGCGGACGGCGTCGGGGTTGCGCAAGCTGCCCGACGGGCGCGCGATGGAATTCGTCGTCGAGACCGCCGGAGAGCGGCAGGAGGTCGAGAACGCGCTGGCCATCGTCGCCGACACCTGGCGCGACCTCGGCATCCGGCTGATCATGCGCCCGCTCGACCGCGACATCCTGCGCAACAGGGTCTATGCCGGTGTCAGCATGGCGGCGGTCTGGTACGGCTGGGACAACGGCCTGCCCGCGCCCGACACCTCGCCGCAATACCTTGCCCCGACCAATCAGGAATTCTTCGCCTGGCCGAAATGGGGCCAGTACTATCAGACCAAGGGCGGATCGGGCGAGCCGCCCGACCTGCCCGAGGCACAGGCGCTGATGGCGCTGTCCGAGGAATGGAACCGCACCCAGGATGCGGCGCAGCGGCGGGCGATCTGGCGGCAGATGCTCGCCATCCATGCCGATCAGCAATTCGGCATCGGCATCCTTTCCGAAGCGCCGCAGCCGGTGGTGGTGTCCCGGCATCTGCGCAACGTGCCCGAACAGGGGATCTGGGCCTTCGACCCCGGCGCGCATTTCGGCATTCACCGGATTGACGAGTTCTATTTTGATGACCCGTTGCAGCAGGTAAACCAGTGACTTTCGTGAAATATGCCATTTACCGTTTCTTCACCATGTTGCTGACACTCTGGGTGGTCTCGATCCTGGTCTTCGCGATCATCAACCTGCCGCCGGGCGATTACCTTTCCAACCAGATCGCGGAGCTGCGCGCCACGGGACAGGCCGAGGGCGTTGCCAAGGCCGAGTTCCTGCGCCAGGAATATGCGCTCGATCGCCCGCTCTGGGAGCAATACCTGATCTGGGTTGGCTTCGCGCCCGGCCCGCAGGGCTTTGCCGGGCTGGTGCAGGGCGATTTCGGCTGGTCCTTCGAGTTTGACCGCCCCGTCGGCGAGATCGTCGGGGATGCCTTGTGGCTCACGGTGCTGGTCAATCTGGCGGCGGTGATCTTCGTCTATGTGGTGGCGCTGCCACTGGGCGTGCTGGCGGCGGCGCGCGCGGAAACCTGGGTCGATTACACGGCCGGTTTCGTCGGCTACCTTGGCCTTGCCACACCCAACTTCCTGCTGGCGCTGATCCTGTTCTACTACGGGCACAAGTATTTCGACCTGCCGATCGGCGGGCTGATGGCGCCGCATTTCGAGGATCAGGCGATGTCCTGGCCCAAGGTGCAGTCGATCCTGCTGCATCTCATCGTCCCGACCTTCGTGATCGGCACCTCCGGCGCTGCCGCGATGATGCAGCGGCTGCGCGCCAACATGCTTGATGAGCTCGGCAAACCCTATGTCGAGACCGCCAAGGCCAAGGGGCTGGGCCCGTCGCGGCTGCTGGCGAAATATCCGCTGCGCATGGCGCTGAATCCTTTCGTCGCCGATATCGGCAACCTGCTGCCCGCGGTGGTTTCGGGCTCGGTGCTGGTCTCGGTGGTGCTTGGCTTGCAGACCATCGGCCCCTATCTGCTGGCGGCGCTGAAGTCGCAGGACCAGTTTCTCGCCGGTTTCGTGTTGATGTTCGTTGCGCTGCTGACGCTGATCGGCACGATGATCTCCGACATGCTGCTGGTCCTGCTCGACCCGCGCATCCGCTACGGGGGGCGCGAGGCATGAGCATTCAGCCCTCCAACCGTTTCGTCGATACCGAGCCATGGGTCGATACGCCCGACACCGGCTTGCCCGAACGCGCCGATCTCGATGTCTCCGTCTCGCGGCTGATGTGGCGCAAGTTCAGGCGCCACAAGCTCGGGCTGATCTCGGGGCTGTTCCTGCTGATCTGCTACCTGATCCTGCCGGTCGCCGGTTTCATCGCGCCCTACACGCCCAACGAACGCAATGCCGAGCATCTCTATGCGCCCCCGCAGGACATCAACCTCTGGCACGAGGGGCGTTTCATCGGGCCTTACGTCTATCCGACCACGGCCGAGGCCGATCTCGACAATTACCGCTGGACCTACAGCGCCGACGAGACCCGGCCGATGAAGCTTGAGTACTTCTGCAAGGGTCGCAGCTATCAGCTGTTCGGGCTGATCCCCTCGGACACCCATCTGTTCTGTGCGCCCGAGGGGGCGACGGTGTTTCTCTGGGGCTCGGACCGGCTTGGCCGGGACGTGTTCAGCCGCATCCTTTATGGCGCGCAATTGTCGCTGACCGTGGGGCTGATCGGGATCACCGTGTCCTTCATCCTCGGCATTACCTTCGGCGCCATCGCGGGCTATTTCGGCGGCGCCATCGACTGGGTGATCAACCGCGCGATCGAGATCCTGCGCTCGCTGCCGGAACTGCCGCTGTGGCTGGCCTTGTCGGCGGCGGTGCCGTCGAACTGGGGGCCGGTGGCGGTGTTCTTCATCATCTCGATCATCCTCGGCATCCTCGACTGGCCGGGGCTGGCGCGGGCGGTGCGTTCGAAATTCCTGTCCCTGCGCGAAGAAGAATTCGTCAAGGCCGCGGAGATGATGGGCGCCAGGCCCGGAAGGGTGATCCGCCGTCATCTGCTGCCCAATTTCATGTCGCATCTGATCGCCAGCGCCACCCTGTCGATCCCGGCGATGATCCTGGGCGAGACGGCGCTGTCCTTCCTCGGGCTCGGTCTGCGCGCCCCGGCGGTGAGCTGGGGGGTGATGCTCAACGATGCGCAGAACCTCGCCTCCATCGAGATCTATTGGTGGACCGCGATCCCGATGTTGCCGATCATCATCGTGGTACTGGCGTTCAACTTTCTCGGCGACGGCCTGCGCGCCTCGCTCGATCCCTACAAGCAGTGAGGAGGATGTCGCATGAATGATTTCGACGAAAGCAATCCGGGCGGCGATGCGCCCTGTTTTGCCCATGAACTGGTCGACGGTCAGCCGGTCGATCCGCAGCAATGGCGCGACGTGAACCGGTTTCGCAAGGCCGAACGGATCCGGCTGCTCGCGCGGCGTCGCGAAGTGCCGCAGGCGCGGCTTAAGGAGATGGCGCAGCAGGTCGGCGCGGGACTTGATAAGCTGATCTCACCGCAGGAAGGCATGGTGATCGCCGGTTACTGGCCGATCCGCGGCGAGCTTGACCTGCGCTTCTGGCTAAAGACCGCGCATGAGGCCGGGGCCGAGCTGGCGCTGCCGGTGGTGGTGCAGCGCAACGCCCCGGTCGAGTTTCACCGCTGGGCGCCGGGCGCAAAGATGAACCGCGGCATCTGGAACATCCCCGTGCCCGCCGTGGCCGAACCGCTGATCCCCGATATCGTGCTCAGCCCGCTGCTCGGCGTTGACGCGCAGGGCTACCGGCTCGGCAATGGCGGCGGGTATTACGACCGGACCCTGGCCGCCGCCGATCCGCTTCCCAGGGTGATCGGGGTCGGGCATGACTTTTGCCCGATCAAGACGATCTTTCCGATGCATTGGGATATCCCGATGCATCAGGTCGTGCTCGGCGACGGCAGCGTCAGGGACCATCGCCCCTGACGCAGCCAAGCCAGCCTCACTCGTTGTACCAGTTTCCCATTTTCACCTCGGTATCGGTGCCGACCCGTTTGGCGAAATTCTCCGGATCCTGCGTACCGCCGTCCCGGCCCCGGTAATGGTAGGGATAGACAAATTTCGGCTTGAACTCCGCCACCGCCGAGGCCGCCGTATTGGCATCCATTGTGAAGGGCAGGTTCATGCAGACGAAGGCCAGATCAATGTTGGTCAACGCGCGCATCTCCGGAATGTCCTCGGTATCGCCGGAAATATAGACCCGGAAACCGTCGAAATTCAGCACATAGCCGTTGTCGCGCCCCTGCGGGTGGAACTGCTTGCGCGCCTCGGTGGTGTTATAGGCCGGGATCGCATCGATGCGCAGCTCCCTGAAGCTGGCCTGTTCGCCGTTGGCCAGTGCCGAGGCCTTGGCCTTGAGCGCATCGGGCAGCATCTCGAACACCGCCGGATTGGTAATGATCTGCGTCTCTTCGCCGACCAGCGCCTTCAGCGTATCGGCATTGTAGTGATCGCCATGTTCATGGGTGATCAGGATCAGATCCGGCGCCGGATAATCGGCATAGGCCGATGCATCACCGACCGGATCGCAATGGATCGTGCCAAGCGGCGTCTCCATCACGAAAGAGGCGTGATCGACCGGATGCACGGTTATGTCGCCGACGTTGCTGGAAAACACGTTGCCGGTATGGGCCTCTGCGAGAGCGGCATAGGGCAGAAGGGTGATGCTGCCGCCCGCGGCGGCGGCGCTCAGCATCAGCGCGCGTCTGGTAAGATTCATCTTTATGTCTCCTGTAATGCAAGGCTTTCCCGTCGCGACCTAGCGGCAGGACGGCCGGTTTCAACATTCAGCGATCATCGCCGTTCTCGTCCTCCGTCTCGGACAATTCCCCCTCCATGGTCGCCTGGGCGGCGGCGGTGACCGCTCGTTTCTGCGCCTCGCTCAGGTCTTCGACCTTGGCATCGGCAAGCCGGACGGTCACCTCGCGATGGGCAAAGCGTATGCCTTCGCGTTCGAACAAAGCCCGGATCTCCGCATAGACCCGCTTGCGGATCAGCCATTGATCGCCCGGCTTGGTCATGAACTTGACCCGGATGATCATCGCCGAATCCTGCATCTCGATCACCCCCTGCGACTTCAGTGGCTGGATGAAATTCTCGCCGATCTCCGCGTCTTCGAGCAGCTCGAGCCCGAGCTTCTTGATCAGCTTGCGGACCTTCTCCACATCGGTGTCATAGGTCACCCGGAGCGGCAGTTTCATCATCACCCAGTCGCGCGAGTAGTTGGTCATCACCTGGATCTCGCCAAACGGGATCGTGTGCAGATAGCCAAGGTGATGGCGCAGCTGGAAGGAGCGCACCGAGATTTTCTCGACCGTGCCCTTGACCCCGCCCACATCGATATATTCGCCCTTGCGAAACGCGTCATCAAAGAGAAAGAACGCCCCCGCGAAAATGTCCCGTACCAGCGCCTGCGAGCCGAAACCGACCGCCACGCCGACGATCCCTGCTCCGGCAAACAGCGGCCCGACATTGACCCCGAGCTCCATCAACACGATCAGCAACACCGTCACCACGACGACGACGAGGATGAAATTGCGAAAAAGCGGCAGCAGTGTCGCCAGACGGCTGGCCGACGAGCCACCGCCCTCATCGCCGAGCTCAACTTCCTCGGCCTCGCCGACCTCTTCGGCGATCTTGCTGTCGATCCAGATCCGGAAAGCGTGATAGACGACATAGCCGATGAAGCAGATCACCAGGATATCGAGCAGCCGGTCGGCATAGGTCTCGGCCATCCGGGCGCTCTCGTTATCCCAGATGTAGAAGAACGCATAGGCCCCGGCGACAAAGGCCAGGATACCGGCAACCCGTCGCGCCAGCGCTTCGAAGGAATTGACCGACTGGCGCGGCATCAACTCGGCCCGCGCGGCCTCTTCGGCGGGATCCGGAGTCGGCACGACCTCGACCTGCGGCGGCTCCCCCTCCTGCGTCCCTTCCTCGCGGGCCCGTATTGCCTCCCGCCGTGCCGTGCGCTCGGCCTCTTCCTTCTGGAGCAGCTCGTTCATCCGTCGGATCGCACGCGCCCGCGCAAAGCCGCGTTCGATGAAGAAGTTGAACCCGCCATAAACCACGATGATCGAGATCAGGATGCCATAGGCCCCGGCGATCAGCGGCACCGAACTCGGGTTGGCCAGCACCAGATCATAGGTCAGCTCGAACCAGGCAAACAGCACATAGACGATCACCACCGGTGCCCAGACCCGCACCAGAAACCGCGTCACGGCACTGCATTGGGACAGCGGCTTGCCGTGGCGAAGCGCCCCTGAGATCGCGCGCCGGTTGACCAGGACCAGCAGGATGTTCATCAGGACGATCAGCGCCGAAAGCATCGAGGCAAGGAAGGCATAGACATCGTAATTCAGCCCCAGCTCGGCGATCCAGATGCCGAACAGGATGGCGCAGATGTCAAGCGTCGCCATCAGCCAGAGCCAGCGATGCAGGCGCCGCGCATCCCGGTCGCTGAACGCCGGAATCCGGTATTGCGACAGGAACGGCGACAGGATCATCCGCCACAACCCGGCCACGAAGCGACAGGCGAAATAGCCGATGTTGATCAGCGTCACGGTGAACTGGACCGCGGTATCCTCGAGCGGGCCGAAAAGGATGAAGCCCAGCACATAGGCCACCGCCATCGAGATCAGGATGCCCACCACACCGATCGCGAACCGATAGAGCAGAAACGGCATCTTCTCGGCATAGCCCTGCGGATCGGGTCTGATCCGGGCCGCCACATGGGCGCGCGCGAAGCGCTTGGCGAACACCTCGCGCTCGACGATCACCCC
Organism: Sulfitobacter aestuarii; assembly: GCF_042685005.1. NCBI lineage: Bacteria > Pseudomonadati > Pseudomonadota > Alphaproteobacteria > Rhodobacterales > Roseobacteraceae > Sulfitobacter > Sulfitobacter aestuarii. Next base: position 135,751 of record NZ_JBHUMP010000010.1, read on the forward strand.
GGCGAAAAACATCAGCAGGCTGTAGAGCAATGTCCGGGCGAAAAGCGCGATGGTGCCGTCGGGGCTCGCCGCCCGCAGGATGTAGAGCACCTCGTTGAAGGCCACCGGCAGCGACAGCAGATGCTCGATCACCGCGGTACGGAACCGCAGGGCCCGTTCCTGCAATTGCATCAGCGGCGTATGCAGCGGCTCCTCGGCCTGCGCCTCCGCGCTCTGCGGGTCGGGAGGCGCGTTCAGGATATTTCCGGCGCTGTCGATAACCACCACGCCCACGCCATTTTCCCCGGCCTGACGAAGGATCTCGCCGATCCGCCCGGCCTCCTGCGGGGCCGTGTTGTCCGCCCCCGGCATCAGCGAGCCGAGACCCTGGACCAGGCCCGTCGCGGGAAACAGCATCAGGCCCAAGCTCAGCCACAGGGTGAAAATCATCAGATTGCGCATGGAACCCCGCTGCGGCATGTCGCCTGTCACCACGCTATGTCAGGGCAAATTTCATTGCAATTGAAGCCTCGTAACGGTTTTTCATAAAGCCTCACGCTTGCGTGCGGGTCTTTTGCTCCGGGACGATTCTATGCCATAGCTAGAACCAGTCTTCCGATGCTGCCGGACCGGCCCCGCGCCCGAACCGTCCCGCATCCTGCTGCCGAAGGAACCGCCGATGCCCGCTGCCCCCGCGATCTCCGCCCGCACCTGCCGCAAAGCCGCGAGCGCGGGCCGCCTCTCCGGCGGCGACCGGCGACACTGACACAGAAAGCGAGAGGCCGCGCTATGGCAAGACCGAGATCGAGGCATCACCGGCGCGACACGGCCCAGCGCCGGGTGATGTTTTACAGCCACGACACCTTCGGCCTCGGCCACCTGCGCCGCTCACGCGCACTCGCCACCGCCCTGACCGAAGCCGATGGCGCGACCTCCGCGATCATCCTCACCGGCTCGCCGGTGGCCGGGCGTTTCGCCTTTCCCGACCGGGTCGATTACATCCGACTGCCCGGCGTCACCAAGCTCACCGACGGCAGCTATGTCAGCGAGACGCTGGGGCTGGAGATCGACGACACCACATCGTTGCGCGCCGGGTTGATCCAGACCGCGGTGGAGGAATACGAGCCCGACCTGCTGATCGTGGACAAGGAGCCCACCGGCTTTCGCGGCGAGTTGCTGCCGACGCTCGAGCGGCTGCGCATCCGGGGCCGCACCCGCGTCGTGCTGGGGCTGCGCGACGTGCTCGACGAGCCCGAGGTGCTGGCCGCCGAATGGGCGCGCAAGGGCGCGGTGCAGGCCGCCGAGAACCTCTATGACGAGGTCTGGGTCTATGGCATGCGCGACATCTATGACCCGACCATCGGCCTGCCGCTGTCGGATGATCTGCGCGCCCGGATGCATTGGACCGGCTATCTGCGCCGCGACAAGGGCCGCCCCGCCGACGTGCCCGAACACCCCTATGTGTTGATCACCCCCGGCGGTGGCGGCGACGGCGCGGCGATGGTGTCGCTCGCGCTCGATGCCTATGAACAGGATCCCGACCTGTCCCCCCATGCCATGCTGGTCTACGGCCCGTTCCTCTCCGGCGAGGTGCGCGAGGCCTTTGACGCGCGGGTGGCAAAGCTGGGCGGCCGGGTCACCGCGCTCGGCTTTGACAGCCGCATCGAGGCGCTGATCGTCGGTGCCGACGGGGTGATCTGCATGGGCGGCTACAACACCTTTTGCGAAGTGCTGTCCTTTGACAAACGCGCGGTGATCGTGCCGCGCACCGTGCCCCGGCTCGAACAATGGATCCGCGCCAGCCGGGCCGAGGAACTGGGCCTTGTGCGGATGCTCGACGAGACCCGCGATGGCATGACCCCGCGAGCGATGATCGCGGCGATCCGCAACCTGCCGCATCAGGGCAGACCATCGCAGGCCGGTGCAGATGGGCTGCTTGACGGGCTCGACGTGGTGATCACCCGCGCCCGCGCGCTGATGGACCGGACCGGCGAGGCATGAGCGCGTCCGCCCTCGCCATCGTGGTCAAGGGCTGGCCCCGGCTGTCGGAGACCTTCATCGCGCAGGAGCTGGTGGCACTCGAAGAAGCCGGGCTCGCCTTCGAGATCTGGTCCCTGCGCCACCCGACCGACCGCAAGACGCACCCGCTGCATGACCGCCTGCGCGCCCCGGTGCGCTACCTGCCGGAATACCTGCGCGATGAACCCCGGCGTGTGGCAGGCGCGATGGAGGCGGCCCGCGCCCTGCCCGGCTACGCTTCGGCGCGCGTTGCTTTCGAGGCCGATCTCGCCCGCGATGATACCCCCAACCGGCGCCGCCGCTTCGGACAGGCCTGCGTGCTGGCGCAGGAGGCCCCCGATGCGCTGCGCGGGCTTTACGCGCATTTCCTGCATACCCCTGCTTCGGTGGCCCGCTATGCCGCGATCCTGCGCGGGGTGCCGTGGTCGTTCTCGGCCCATGCCAAGGACATCTGGACCTCGCCGGAATGGGAGCTGCGCGAAAAGCTTTCTTCCGATCATCACGGGGCCCGCTTCGGCGCGACCTGCACGGGAACGGGTACCGCCCATCTGCGCAGCCTCGCGGGGGCTCCCGGTCTGGTCGATCTGGTCTATCACGGGCTCGACCTTGCCCGTTTCCCGGCCCCGCCGGACCGCGCCCTGCGCGCCGCCGATGCCCCCCTGCGGCTGATGTCGGTCGGGCGGCTGGTGGAAAAGAAGGGTTTTGACCGGCTGATCGACGCGCTGGCGCTGCTGCCTGCCGATCTTGACTGGCGCTGGACCCATATCGGCGGCGGCACCTTGCAGGAAAACATGCAGACCCGCGCGCAGGAGGCCGGAATCAGACCCCGCATCGACTGGCGAGGTGCCTGCGACCAGCCCGAGGTAATCGCGGCGATGCGCGCCGCCGATCTCTTCGTCCTGCCCTCGCGGATCGCCGAAGACGGCGACCGCGACGGGCTGCCGAATGTGTTGATGGAGGCGGCGAGCCAGAAGCTGCCGATCCTCAGCACCCCGGTCTCCGCGATCCCTGAATTCATCGAAGACGGCGTGCACGGATTGCTGCGCGACGACGCCCCGCAGACGCTGGCCGCCGCGATCACCGGTTTCGCCGCCTACCCCGCACTCGGCCCACGTCTGGCGCAGGCCGCCTATGCCCGCCTCCGGGCCGACTTCATGATGGCCCCCGGCATCGCGCATCTGCACCGCCGCCTCACCGACATGCTGGCGGCAGGCTGATGCGGCTGGCCTTCTACGCTCCGCTGAAACCGCCAAACCATGCCAACCCTTCCGGCGATCGCGCCATGGCGCGCGGGTTGCTCGCGGCGCTGCAGGGCATCGGCGCCGAGGTCACGCTGGCCAGCGTTCTGCGCAGCCGCGACGGCAGCGGCGACCCGGCAATCCAGCGCGCCCTGATCACAGAGGCCGGAGGCGAGATCGCCCGTCTGATCCCCGAGGGCCGCGCCGCAGGCTGGCAGTGCTGGCTGACCTATCACAATTACTATAAGGCCCCCGACCTGATCGGCCCCGCCGTCGCGGCGGCGCTCGACATTCCCTATCTGCTGGTCGAGGCGAGCCGCGCGCAGAAGCGCCTCATCGGTCCATGGGCCAATTTCGCCCGGGCCGCCGAAGCTGCCTGCGATGCCGCGCGGGTGATCTTCTACGTCACCGGCCATGACGCCGAAACCCTGCAGCGCGATGCGCCCGAGGGTCAGGCGCTGATCCACCTGCGTCCCTTTCTCGACCGGAGCGATCTGCCTCCCGACACCACAGGCGAGGGGGGGCTGCTCTCGGTCGGGATGATGCGCCCGGGCGACAAGCTCGCCTCCTACCGGATCATCGCCGAGACCCTGGCGTTGCTGCCGCCGCACCTGCGCGATCTGCGCATCATCGGCGACGGGGCGGCGCGGCCCAAGGTCGAGGCGCTGATGGCGCCTTTTGGCGGTGCGGTGCGTTTTCTCGGCGCGCTCGACAGCGATGCGATAGCGATGCAGTACCGACGTGCCACTGCCTTCTTCTGGCCCGGCGTCAACGAGGCCTTCGGCATGGCCTATCTCGAGGCCCAGGCCCATGGCCTGCCAGTGATTGTCCAGGACCGCCCCGGCGTGCGCGACGTCCTCGCCCCCGAACCGCGCCCCGACCCCGCGGCGGGCCCCGCCGCCCTTGCCGCCCAGATTGCCGCCCTCTCCGAGGCCCCGGACCTGCGCCGTCATGCCGGGGCGCGCGCGCGGGCCCATATCGCTGCGCATCACCTGCGCGATAGCGCAGAAACGACATTGAAACAGGGACTTGCGCTGTGCGGGGTCCTGTCATGATCCGCCTCGCCCTGCTGCGCCACGGCCACACGGAATGGAACCGCGCAGGCCGTATCCAGGGCCGCAGCGACATTCCGCTCGATCCCGAAGCCCGCACACAACTCGCCCGGCTGCGCCTACCGGAGCCGTGGGACAGGGCCGCGCTCTGCGCCAGTCCGTTGTCGCGCGCCATGGAGACCGCCGCGCTGGTCGCGGGCCGCCCGGCCTGCCCGGAACTGGCGCTGATCGAAATGAACTGGGGCAGCTGGGAAGGCCGCCATGGCGCCCTGCTGCGCGCCGATCCGGACGGCGGTTTTCGCGATATCGAGCATTGGGGCTGGAGCTATGCCCCGCCCGGCGGCGAAAGCCCCGCCGCGCTGCGCGCCCGGCTGGTCCCCTGGGCCGAAACCCTGCACGAGGATACGCTGGCGATCTGTCATATCGGGGTGATGCGGGTGCTTCTGGCCCATGCCACGGGATGGAACTTCGACGGTCCGGCACCGTTCCAGGTCAAGCGTAACCGGCTCTATATCATAGAGATCTCACGGGACCACTGGCGGGCCGAGCCCGAACCCCTGCGCTTGCAGGAGACCGCGTCATGAAGATACTGATCGTTGTTACCCATCTGCTCGGCAGCGGCCACCTGTCCCGCGCGCTGATCCTAGCACGGGCCTTCAACGCGGCGGGATGGCAGGTCACGCTGGCCTCGGGCGGCATGCCCGCGCCATTGCTCGACCGCGGAGACGTGCCGCTCCTGCAGCTGCCGCCGCTGCGCGCGAACGGGGTCGATTTCTCGCAACTGCTTGACGCCGAGGGCAAGCCCGCGGACGGACGCCTGATCGCCGCGCGCTGCGCGGCCTTGAGCGAGGCGGTGAACGCGCTGCGCCCCGATGTGCTGCTCACCGAGCTTTTCCCCTTCGGCCGCCGAGGCCTGCGCGACGAGTTCATCGCCCTGCTCGAAGCCGCCCAAGCCCTGCCCCGCCCGCCGCTGGTCTGCGCCTCGATCCGAGATATATTGGCGCCGCCCGGAAAGCCGAAGAAAGCCGCCTTTGCCGAAGAGATGCTCGCCCGGTTCTATGACGCTGTGCTGGTCCATTCCGACCCGCACATCACGACGCTGGACCGCAGCTGGCCGGTCTCCGCAGCACTGGCGGAAAAGCTGCACTACACCGGTTTCGTCGCGCCTAAGCCGATGAGGCCGCACCCGCAGGGCATCGGCACCGGCGAGGTTCTGGTGAGCGCCGGAGGCGGCGATGTCGGCAAGGCCCTGTTCGCGACGGCACTGGAAGCGGCGGCGCGCGACGGATCGCGGCGCTGGCGGCTGCTGCTTGGCGGTGCCGGGGCGGCGGATCGCGCGGCCGCGGTGACGGCGCCGCAGAACGCCATCGTCGAACCCGCCCGCCCGGATTTTCGCCAGATGCTGCCCCATGCCGCCGCCTCGGTCTCGCTCTGCGGCTACAATACCGCGATGGACGTGCTGCAATCCGGCGTGCCGGCGGTTTTCGTGCCTTTCGATGAAGGGAACGAGGTCGAACAGGGGTTGCGGGCGGAAGCGCTGGCGGCGCTCGACCGGATCGCCGTGCTGCGCAGCGCCGATCTCCATGCGAGGCGGTTGCTCAAGACGCTCGACCGACTCGCGGAATCACCGCCCCGCCCGGCGATGCGCAGCGGTTTCGATGGCGCGGCGCAAAGCGTGCGGATCGCCGCCGCGCTGATCGGGGCGCGAGGATGAGCACTCGGATCGACTGGTCACCCCTGCGCCGAGAACTGGCACGCTGGCGCCGCGAGGAGCGTGTACTGCCGATCTGGTGGCGTGATGACGACGCGGTGGCCGTGACACCGGCATTGCATCAATTGGCATCGCTGTCCGCAGAGCTGGCGCTGTCCGTGCATGTGGCGGTGATCCCGAAATACGCCGAACCGGCGCTGGCCGCCTTCTGCGCCGATGCGCCGACGCTTGTGCCGCTGGTCCATGGCTGGGCCCATCAGAACAATGCGCAGGCGGCGCAGAAGAAATCCGAATTCGGCCATTATCGGCCCGAGGCACCGGCCGAGACGCAACAGGCGCTTGACCGGTTGCGCGGCCTCTTCGTCGCGGATCTGTTGCCTGTCTTCGTACCGCCGTGGAACCGTATTTCGCCCGATCTGATCCCGCATCTGGCGCCGCAGGGCTATCGCGCGCTTTCGACCTATACGCCGCGCCGTGCGCCATGCCCCGCACCTGGCCTTTTGCAGATAAACACGCATATCGACCCGATCCGCTGGCGCGGTGGCGGCGGGCTGCTCGACCCGGAACGGCAGATCGGCGATCTGGCAGCACTGCTCGTCGAGCGTCGAGAGGGGCGGCAGGACAATGACGAGCCGCTCGGATTGCTGAGCCATCACCTCGTGCATGATGCGGCGATCTGGGAGTTCTGCCGGGCCTGCCTGTCGGAACTGCTGACGGGGGGCGCGGTTGGGGCGGATTTGCGAGATATGCTCGGGGAGGCGTCGTAGGGTGGGTGAAACCCACCGCTCCTGGATGATGTGAAGGAAGAACGCGTGGGTTTTACCCACCCTACGAATTATTAACCATTCCAACGCAAATATTCCCCATGAGCCGTTATCGTCGCATGTTCGTGCCCGGTGGCACGTATTTCTTCACCGTCAATCTGGCCGAGCGCGGCACGGATCTTCTGACACGTGAGATCGGTTTGCTGCGCTCGGCCTATGCCGCGATGACAGGGCAGCATCCGCTGAGGGCCGAAGCGATGGTGGTGCTGCCCGATCATCTCCATGCGGTCTGGACCTTGCCGCCGGGGGATGCGGATTTCTCGATCCGCTGGAAGAAGCTGAAGGCGATATTCTCGCGACATTGTCCGATCCACGAGGAGGTCAGTGGCAACAAGGCCCGCAAGGGTGAGCGCAGCATCTGGCAACGCCGCTTCTGGGAACATTGCATCCGCGACGAAGGGGATTTTGCCGCCCAAGTGCATTATTGCCATTGGAACCCGGTGAAACACGGCCTTGTCAAACGCGCGGAGGATTGGCCTTATTCGACTATCCACCGAGACGCAGGGTGGGTGAAACCCACGCGGCAATTCTCCGAAAGGACACCCAACCCGGCAAACCAAGCCCTCCGACAGAGCTCTGAGCTTATCCCCTGAGCGCCTCCGGCCCCCACCTCAGCCTTGCCGACGCACCCGCCGCCGCCGCCGAAGCCTCGTGCAAGCCTTCACCCATCCATCTTCAGCGCCGAAATAAACGCTTCCTGCGGGATATCGACCTTGCCGAACTGGCGCATCTTCTTCTTGCCCGCTTTCTGCTTGTCGAGCAGCTTGCGCTTGCGGCTGGCGTCGCCGCCATAGCACTTCGCGGTTACGTCCTTGCGCATGGCGCTCAGGGTTTCGCGCGCGATCACCTTGCCGCCGATCGCCGCCTGGATCGGGATCTTGAACATATGGCGGGGGATCAGGTCTTTCAGCTTTTCGACCATGGCGCGACCCCGCGTCTCGGCGCGGTCGCGGTGGACCATGGTGGAAAGCGCATCGACCGGCTCGTCATTGACCAGGATCGACATCTTCACCAGCGCGTCCTGCCGATAACCGGTCATCTGGTAATCGAAGCTGGCATAGCCCTTGGTCACCGATTTCAGCCGGTCATAGAAGTCGAAGACCACCTCGTTCAGCGGCAGGTCATAGACCACCATGGCACGCGAACCGGCATAGGTCAGGTTCTCCTGTATGCCGCGCCGGTCCTGGCAGAGTTTCAGCACGTCACCGAGGAATTCGTCGGGCACCAGGATCGTCGCCTTGATGCGCGGCTCCTGAATATGATCGACATAAGTCAGATCGGGCATGTCGGCGGGGTTGTGCAACTGCTGCACGGTGCCGTCCTTCATGTGTATGTCATAGATCACCGAAGGCGCGGTGGTGATCAGGTCGATGTCATATTCACGTTCGATCCGGTCGCGGATCACCTCGAGATGCAATAGCCCGAGGAAACCGCAGCGGAAGCCAAAACCGAGCGCGGCGGAAGTTTCCATCTCGAAGGAGAAGGACGCGTCGTTCAGCGCCAGTTTCTCGATCGCGTCGCGCAGATCCTCGAATTCGGCGGAATCGACCGGGAACAGCCCGCAGAACACCACCGGCTGCGCCGGTTTGAAGCCCGGAAGCGCCTTGTCGGTGCCTCTCTTTTCATGGGTGATCGTGTCACCGACCCGGGTGTCGCGCACCTGTTTGATCGAGGCGGTCAGGAAGCCGAGTTCCCCTGGCCCGAGCGTCGCGATCTCGGTCATGGCGGGGCGGAAGACACCGATGCGATCGACGTGATGCACGGTGCCGTTCTGCATGAAACGGATTCGGTCGCCCTTCTTCAGCTGCCCGTCCATGATCCGCACCAGAACGATGACGCCGAGGTAGCTGTCATACCAGGAATCCACCAGCATCGCCTTGAGCGGTGCGTCGAGCGTGCCGGTGGGCGCTGGCAGTCGGGTGACGATGGCTTCCAGCGTCTCCTTGATGCCGATACCGGTCTTGGCCGAGACTCTGATCGCATCGGAGGCATCGATACCGATCACATCCTCGATTTGCTCCGCCACGCGGTCGCAATCCGCCGCCGGGAGGTCGATCTTGTTGAGCACCGGGACGATCTCGTGATCGGCGTCGAGCGCATGATAGACATTGGCGAGCGTCTGCGCCTCGACCCCCTGCGTGCTGTCCACCACCAGAAGCGAGCCTTCCACCGCGCGCATCGAGCGGGAGACCTCATAGGCGAAATCGACGTGGCCGGGCGTGTCGATGAGATTGAGGACATATTCCTCGCCATCATCGGCGACGTAGTTGATCCGCACGGTCTGTGCCTTGATCGTGATGCCCCGCTCACGTTCGATATCCATCGAGTCAAGCATCTGCTCTTTCATGTCCCGGTCGGCCACCGTGTTGGTGGACTGGATCAGCCGGTCGGCGAGCGTGGATTTCCCATGGTCGATATGGGCGACGATGGAGAAGTTGCGGATGTGTGAAAGCGGTGTCATACTAGGGATATGTAGGGGTTTGAAGGGTTGGTCAAGGTGGATCGCGTCTCGGCCCTTCCTGGTGTTGGAAGCGGCCTCATGCGCGGGTGATCGCCGGATCGCCGGGACCATGCCCCGGCAAGGACCTGCCCTCCCCTCCGTCCTTTCCCGCTTCGCTGTTCCTGCCCGGCATGTCGGCCACCCGGCTGCTCAACCTCTCTGCAAGTCGAAAGGTTTTCCCATGACATGTGATCGGTCCTTTCATTGGCTGGTGCTGAGCGCCTTCTGCCTCGGCGCGCCGACCACTGCCTTGGCGCAGCAATCCGCTCCGGCGTTCGAATTCTACGGCCAGCTCAATTTCGGCATTTTCCACACGGACGACGGTGTCGAGAACGACACCTATCTGGGCGACAATGACAATTCCAACAGCCGCATCGGGCTGATTTGGGAAACCGACCTCGCCAATGGCGCGGGATTGAAGTTCCATTTCGAGAGCGCGCTCGGGTTCACCGGTTCCTCGGCCATGTCACCAAGCGATAATGACCTCGATCTGGATTGGCGGCGCACGGACCTGCGCAAGTTCGAGGTGGTCTATACCACGCCCTCGATCGGCGCCATCTCCTTCGGTCAGGGCAGTACCGCGACGGACGGCATCACCGAGCAGGATTTCTCCGGCACCGACGTGATCGCTTATTCCGGCCTGTCCGATCTGGCGGAATCCGTCGCCTTCAATACCGAGGCGGGCAGTGCCACGGGAGTCACTGTCGGCAGCGCCTTCAGCAATCTCGACGGGGCGCGCCGCTTCCGGCTGCGCTACGATTCGCCGGACTTCAACGGTTTCGGGTTCAGCGTCTCGGGCGGTGAGGAAGTGCTGCGCCGGGGGGATGATCGGGAGTTCTATGATCTCGGCCTGCGCTACGGCAACGATTACGGCGTGAACAAGGTCGCCGCCGGTCTCGGCTATTCCTGGGTCAGCGGGGGCGGCGAGGTGCTGTCGGGATCGCTGGCGATGCTGCATGAGCCAAGCGGCATCAATGCCGCCTTCGCCGTCGGCGAGCAGCAGGACGGTGACGCGGCATATGCCTATGTCAAACTCGGGCTGATCCGGAGCTTCAACAGCCTCGGCAGCACCGCCTTCAGTGTTGATTACTACGAGGGCGATGATTTTGCACTGGCCGGGTCGGATTCCTCCTCCGTCGGCCTGGCCGTGGTGCAGCGGATCGACCGTTACAACACCGAGATTTACGCGGCCTATCGACGTTATTCCTATGACGCACCGGCGCTCGACACCCAGGATATCGACGTCGCGGTACTGGGCGCGCGCTGGAAATTCTGACAGGCGCGCGGACCGCTCCTGTCGCCCGGGCCTCGCGAATGTTGAATTGCCCCGTCCTGCAAATTGCGGCATAATTGGCGGCAGAGCAGAAACCGGCCAGCACGGGACGAACCCGGCGGTCAGATCAACGAGGCAGGATTCATGATGCGTATATTTGTGGCGCTTGTTGCGCTTTCGGGACTGGCCGCCTGCGGTGGCGGATCTCGCTATTCCAGCATGAATGCAGGGGTCTATCGTCCGGCGCCGGTGCTATTTGCCCGGGGTCCGATCCAGCAGGCCTGCGAGACACAGGGACGGCGCGCCGCGACCCCGGCCCGTTGCGGCTGTGTGCAGGCGATCGCCAATCAGTCACTCTCCCGCTCCGAGCAGCGCCGCGCCGCCAAGATGTTCAAGGACCCGCACGAGTTTCAGGAAATGCGGCAGTCGAACAATCCCAAACACGAACAATTCTGGCGCGCTTGGAAGACATTCGGCCAGAATGCCGCCGCTGCCTGCGACAGGACCTGACCGAAGGGGGGCAGGCCCAGGTCCCACCAGGCTTCGGAGCCATCATGCTCAGAGATCGCGGATCCAGAATTGCAACGGCTTGTCGGTTTCCGTCTGCTCGCCGAGGTCTTTCCAGCTGAACCGCGCCAGCGGGCCGGGGAGCGGTGCATATCCGCGTCCGCGCCAGAAGGTGTCCAGCGGTCGGTAGCTTTCAGGTCGCATCGGGTGATCGGCAGGACGTTGTACCGCGCAGAAGCAGCATTTGGCGAATCCCAGGCGACGCGCATGATCCTCCCGCGCATCAAAGAAGCGGTGCCCCAGGCCGCGACCGCGATAAGAAGGCAGCAGCACGCTTTCGGCGCAATAGAACACGGTGTGGAGTGCGATGCCGCTGCCCGCGAAGGCTGCCGCGAAATCATCCGCATGATCGGCCAGCGGCGTGCCGGTGCTGGCCCCGATCAGCGTCGCGCCGTCAAAGGCGCCAACCACCAGCGCGCTGTCACTGTCGCGATAGCGCTGCAGGTAGTTTTCCTCATAGGTCTGATCACCGTCATAGAGATAGGGCCAGTCGCGAAACACCGCGATCCGCAGCCGCGCCACATCGGGCAGCGCGGCGGCGAGCGCCTCGCCGGTGAGGGTTTCGACCCGAATTCCGGCCATGCTCACGAGACCTGCGCGATCCAGTCGTTGAGGTTGTAGCGCGTGGTGACGCGGGTGATCCTGCCCTCTGCGTCCAGATCGAAGAACGAACCCGCAGGAATCCTGTAGGTCTGCTGACGCGCTTCCGGCAGGCCGTTGTCGGTTTCGAGATAGGTGCCGTTGACGACATATTCCGCTGCCGCGCGCTTGCCGTCGGGGCTGTCGAAGATCACCATATCGGTCAGCCGTTCGGCATAGCAGCGGTTCATATGTCGGCAGAACTCGGCGAATTTCTCCCTGCCGACGCGGATATTGCCCTCGTTGACATGATGCTCGACATTCTCGGAGAGGCAGGACAGCATCCGGTCGAGATCGCCATCGTTGAAGGCATCGAAATAGATTTTCACGGTCTTGTTCACTTTGTTGCTCCTTCAGAACGGCATTGCCCGGATGTCCGGGGCGGGCCGAAACGGTCTATCAGATGGGTGGTGATCTGGTCGCGGGCGGCGCGAAACTGGGTCAGCTTGGCATCGCGGGTCTCGCCGAGCCCGGTCGGGTCGAGGATCGGCCAATATTCCACGTCGAGATGGAAGTAGCGTGTCAGTTCCAGCGCCCGGCGCTGGCTGGCGGGGCTGAGCGCGATCACCAGGTCAAAGGAGCTGAGGTCGTCGCCCCATTGTTCCATCTCGTCGAAGCTGCGCGAGCGATGGCGTGACAGTTCGACGTCGATCTCGGCACAGACGGCGATGGAAAAACCGTCGATTTCCAGGTCGTTCTTCACCCCGGCGGATTGGACATAGGTACCGGTGCCGTAGAATTTCTTCATGATCCCTTCCGCCATGGGCGAGCGGACCGCGTTGTAATCGCAGCAGAACAGAACGGACTGGGGCAATCGCGCCGTCATTCAACCGCCGTAATGCAAGACGCAGATCAGGGTGAACAAACGGCGTGCGGTGTCGGAATCGATCTCGGCCTTGCCTTCGAGCCGCTCCTGCAGCACCCGTGAGCCTTCGTTGTGGATACCGCGCCGGGCCATGTCGATGGTCTCGATCTGGGAGGGCGGCAGTTTCTTGACCGCTTCGAAATAGCTTTCGCAGATCTGGAAATAATCCTTCACCACCTGCCGGAACGGGCCGAGCGACAGGTGAAACTCCGCCGCCTTTTCCGCCGCTTCGGTGTTGACGTCGAAGACCAGTCGCTTGTCACGGATCGCCAGCGCCAGATGATAGGGCCCCGCAGGAATGGCGCGGTCGTCGCGCTCGGGCAGCACGAAGCTGTTGTCTTCGAGAAGGTCGAACATGGCGACCCTGCGCTCCTGTTCGATCTCCGGCGTCGGGGGCGGCAGGTTGGCATCGTCGATGACGATATGGGTGATCCGGGACATGGCTGCGCTCGTACAAGGTCGGGTTGCAGATGCTTAGCGCAGGGGAAACGCCCGTTCAATCTTCCCGTGCGCCACCCGGCGCGACAAAAGGCGCCGCAGCCCGGCCCCCTGCCCTGTGTCAGCCGTTGAGTTTGCGCAACCGTGCGGTCACCGACAGGCCATGCGCTTCGAGGCTTTCCGAGCGCGCCAGCACCTCGGCGGCCGGGCCGATGGCGCGCAGGGCGTCCGGAGACATCTGCGCCAGCGTCGTCCGCTTCATGAAATCGAGCACCGAAAGCCCGGAGGAGAAGCGCGCCGAGCGGGCGGTCGGCAGCACGTGGTTCGGCCCGCCGACGTAATCGCCGATCGCCTCGGGCGTCCATTGGCCGAGAAAGATCGCCCCGGCATGGGTGATCTTCTCGCTGAGCGCCGTCGGATCGGCGACGCAAAGCTCCAGATGCTCCGGCGCGATGCGGTTGCTCAGGGCGGCTGCGGTGTCGAGGTCCGGCACGGTGATGATGGCACCGAACTCCTGCCAGCTCGCCCCGGCGATGGCACGGCGTTCGAGGGTTTGCAGGTATTTCTCCACCGACGCGGCAACGGCACGGCCGAAATCGGCATCGGTGGTGATCAGCAGGCTTTGCGCGCTTTCGTCATGTTCGGCCTGGCTCAGCAGGTCGAGCGCAATCCAGTCCGGATCGTTGTCGCCATCCGCGATCACCAGAATTTCGGATGGCCCGGCGATCATGTCGATCCCAACCTTGCCGAAGACCCGGCGCTTGGCGGCGGCAACGAAGGCATTGCCCGGCCCGGTGATCTTGTCCACCGGCGGAATCGTCTCGGTGCCATAGGCCAGCGCCGCCACCGCCTGCGCCCCGCCGATACGGTAGATCTCATCGACCCCGGCAATCTGTGCAGCCAGCAGGACCAGCGGGTTGAGCACGCCATCCGGGCTCGGCACCACCATGGCCAAACGCCCGACCCCGGCGACCTTGGCCGGGACCGCGTTCATCAGGACCGAAGAGGGATAGCTCGCCAGCCCGCCCGGCACATAGAGCCCGGCTGCCGAGACCGGGGTCCAGCGCCATCCGAGCGTCGCACCGTCCGGATCGGTCCATTGCGCGTCATTCGGTACCTGCCGTGTATGATAGGCCCGGATGCGCTCGGCGGCGGTTTCGAGCGCCTTGCGCTCCTTTTGGGAAACCTGTTCCACCGCCTCCGCGATCTCCGCGGCACTGATCCGCAGCGTTTCGGCGCTGAGGTCGAGCCGGTCGAATTTGGCCGTCAGCTCGATCAGCGCCGCATCGCCACGCTTCCGCACATCGGCAATGATCCCGGCCACGGTCGCATCGACATCGGGGCTGTCCTCGCGCTTGGCCTCGAGCAGCGCCCTGAAAGCGGTTTCGAAATCGGCATCGCGGCTGTCGAGGGTCACGGGCATGGCAGGGCTCCAGATTGAATGTTGGTCGGAACGGGTCAGCTGCCGGTGCGGCGCGGCACCGGGGCGCGCAGCACCGGCTCCGGACGATCGACGGAGGTCACCGCGCGCGGAGGGGCGACAATCGGGCCCGACGAAGGCTTGGCCATTTTCACCGGCGGGGCATTGCCCTGCGACAGGCGGGCCTGCACCAGCAGATCGCGGCTCAGTTCGGCGCTGTCATAACGCGCCCGCGCGCCATGCGATTGCTGCACCGCGCCGAATCCGGCAGCCACCAGCAGCAGCCCCGGCAGCAATCCGAGCAGCCGCGCAGCCAGCCCGGCTTCGGTCCCGGCCGCGAAAAGCCCGGGCGCGGCGGCAAAGCCCAGCAGCGCCGCCGCAGCGCCGGTCACGACCAGCAGCCAGCCGACGAGCTCGACCAGCCGCGACAGGGCGCGGCTTCTGCCGTAGCTGCGTTCATAGTGTCTGGGCATCGCGGATGATCCTTGCACTCGCCCGGTCAGTCAGGGTGCCGGGGCAGCTTGCGGGAGGGCGCCAGATAGGGGCGCGTGACATCTTTCAGGGTAACCTCGAGCGCCTCGACCGAAAGACGGATCGCACCATCCCCTGCGAGGGTCAGCAGCAGATCGCCTGAGGGCGCATCGCCCGGCGCGAAACTGAGATCGAGCAGCGACAGGATTGTGTCGGCATCGCCCTTGGGCACCGCCTGGCTCGATACGCGCTGCACGTTGTTGACCATCAGCACCGATTGCACGCGTTCCGGCGCCTGCCGGGCGCCATTCGCGTCTTCCCAGCGCAGGCGGTTGAGCAGCAGCGCAAAGCGCGCGCCATTGCGATGCCAGCGCATTTCCGACGCCGGAAAAACCGCATCCTGGGTCAGCGCCGCGATGACCTTGAGATCTTCCTCGTCCAGGGCGCCAAGGTTCAGCGGCGCCTCGGCACCATCCTCGTATCTGGCATCTTCGCTCATGTTTCCGACACCCGTTCGATATCCGCACCGACACCACGCAGCTTGGCCACCACATGCTCGTATCCGCGATCGAGGTGATAGACCCGGCTGACCCTGGTCTCGCCCTCCGCCGCCAGACCGGCCAGGATGAGCGACACCGAAGCACGCAGGTCGGTCGCCATCACCGGCGCGCCCTTGAGCCTTTCGACCCCGGTCACCCGCGCGGTGCCGCCATGCACCTCGATCTTCGCGCCCATTCGGGTCAGTTCCGGTGCATGCATGAAACGGTTCTCGAAGATCTTCTCCTCCAGCACCGAAGTGCCTTCGGCGAGGCAAAGCAGCGCCATCATCTGCGCCTGCAGATCGGTCGGGAAACCGGGGAAAGGCTCGGTCGTGACATCGACCGCGCGGATCCGGCCATTGCGCCGCGCCACCTTCAGGCCCGCCTCGGTCTCGCTTACGTCGATCCCGGCCGCGTCGAGCTTTTCGCAGAATGCCGACAACAGGTCGATCCGCCCGCCGAGCAGCTCGATCTCGCCGCCACACATGGCCGGGGCCAGCATATAGGTGCCAAGCTCGATCCGGTCGGTGACGACGCGATGCGTGGCACCATGCAGACGGTCAACGCCCTGGATGGTGATCGTCGGTGTGCCATCCCCCTCGATCTGCGCGCCCATGGCCCGCAGGCAATCGGCAAGATCGACGATCTCCGGCTCGCGCGCTGCATTGTCGAGCACCGTGGTGCCCTTGGCGAGAGTCGCCGCCATCAGGATATTCTCCGTCGCACCGACCGAAGCGAATTCAAGCCGGATGCGCGCGCCCCTGAGCCGCCCGCCCTGCGCCAAGGCATGCAGATAGCCGTCCTTCAACTCGATCTCGGCACCGAGCGCCGTCAGCCCCTGGATATGCAGATCCATCGGCCGCGCCCCGATGGCACAGCCGCCGGGCAGCGAGACCACCGCACGCCCCTCCCGGGCCAGCAGAGGGCCCAGCACCAGGTTGGAGGCGCGCATCTTGCGCACGATATCGTATTTCGCGACATGGTTGATCTCGCCGTGGGTCGCCATGGCAATCACCATGCCTTCCTGCAACGAGGTGACTTCGGCGCCCAATGAGGACAGCAGCTCCGTCATCGTGCGAATGTCCGACAGCCGCGGCGCGTTCGTCAGTGTCAGCGGTTCTTCGCTCAACAACGTGGCGGGCATCAGCGTCAGGCAAGCGTTCTTGGCGCCCGCGATCGGAATCTGCCCGCTCAGCGCGCCATTGCCTCGTACCAGAATCGAATCCATCTCTCAGCTTTCCTGTTCGCGCCCTTGCGGAGCATTTCCTGTATCGTCCGATTCCCCGGACGTAGATTCCGCCGCGCGGGCACGTGCCTGCGCCTTGCGCCGCGCCATATTCGCCTTCAGCGCAGCCTTGAGCCGGTCTTCGCGGCTGGTCGCCGCTTCACGGGGCTTTTTCGGGGCGGTATCCTCTGCCATGGCGTTTGTCTAGCGCAGGGCGAAGAAAGCGTCCAGATTGGGGTTGCACTGGATTTCGAATGGGGCTAATCAGCCGCCCACGATGCTGTGGTAGCTCAGTGGTAGAGCACACCCTTGGTAAGGGTGAGGTCGAGAGTTCAATCCTCTCTCACAGCACCATCTCGCTTTTTGGCATTGAAAATCCCGCTAACGCCTTGAACGGAAAGGCGAATTTCGGAGTTCCATACACTCCATTTGGGTGGTAGCGCAGAGGCTCAACGAAGGCCAATCTGAGCACCGTTTGACGCAAGGCGTAGCTACCTTTTTCGTATATCTCCCAAGGGTTTGACAGGAATCTTAGGGATAGTTCCATACATTCCTCCAGGCGTCCCTTCGGCGGCACCGTTTTGGAGGCGCGTTCAGCCAGCACGATCTTCTCACGTTCCAGCTTGTCGATCCGTTTCTCATAGGCCGCGACCACGCTATCGCTCTTCGCGTCGATGATGCGGTCCAGCAGCTCTTCTATCTGCGTCTCTGAGGCCTTGATCTGGCTCTGCCATTCCGTGCGTTGCTCCTCAGCTTGGCTCAGCCGCATGTCCCATGCATCGCGGAACATCGCCTTGGCAAGCTTGAAGAGTGTAAGCGTTTCCTGCCTGCCACCTTCCGTCTGTCATCATGATGGGTTCATTGGACCCTATTGATTGTTGGACTGGA
>NZ_JBHUMP010000011.1:0-133462 GCF_042685005.1 Sulfitobacter aestuarii
CCGCATCGACGATCTGCTGCCGTGGAACTTCAGGACGTCAAGCTGAACCGACAGTGCTATCCCGCGACCGCTTACGATCTCCTCGGCACAGGCGCTGGCAGGATCGATCACGGCGAACAACCGCGCTTCGATGCGCGTGGTATCGTGGACATGCTCGAGCTTGAGCAGGTCGAGGAGATCTCCGAATGCCCGCATCGTGCGGCGCGACGGTGTCCCCGGCTCGGCCAGCCCGTCGAGGGCTGCCTGGGCAAGCCGGATGCCGGGGTCTGCGCCGAGCAGGCCCGCCGCATCGATTAGCGCGTCCCGGTGCATGCCGACGAACGCGAGCAGCTCATCGAGCGCTGTCGCGGGGATAGTGCCGGATTGAACGGCCTGTGGTGTGGTGTCGAACATGATATCTCCCATTGCGGAGTTTCCGGATCGAGGTCCGGGTCAAGTGCAGGTGTTCGATCACCTCGTTGTCTTCGTTCGGGGCCGAGCGACTTCCGCGACTTCCGGTCGGCATGGCGCCGGTTGAACAAGCGCCAGCGCAAATGTTTCGGGTATGGACCGAAAACATCGGGACTTGACGGCGTTTCTGGCTCAGCTCCTTAGACACTGGCCGGAACAACTCATTGGAAAGCATAGGGCCGGAATTTTGTCTAAATTCACATAAGGCATTGAAATTGGTGGTTTAGGGAGGTTCTCCTCGGTCCGCCACTATACCATTTCATACGATTTGAATGGGTCGCCTTGGGCGGCCTTTTTCATTTCTATGGCTGGGCTTAGCCAATCCTGACATCATCTGGATACTTTTCGATGGAGACTCCATTCGTTCCCTGGCGCTGTCCGGGAAGCTGACACCCCGGTCGGCCTGTTCGGCGACCGGGGCCGGTGGCTGCTCACTCCGTCAACATTGAACAGCGTGAGCGAACTCCTTGTTCTGATCGCGCTTCTGATCAGCCCTGTTTTCGGGAAGCCTCGCTGGAGCGATATGCATCCCAAGTCGTTTAAGCAGCTCGGCATCGCTCCCCGGTGAGGGGTTCTCGGTGGTGAGAAGCTGATCGCCGACGAAGATGGAATTTGCTCCCGCGAGGAAACACAAGGCCTGAAGTTCGTCACTCATGCCTGTCCGGCCGGCGGAGAGGCGAAGAACCGATCTCGGCATCATGATCCGTGCCAAGGCAATGATGCGGATCAGTTCGAACGGCTCGACGTCCTTCGCGCGCTCCTGGACCGGAACGCCTTCGATTTCATTCCACAGGTTGATTGGCACGCTGCCCGGGTGGTTTGGCAGCATGGCCAAGGTGACCAGCATCGAAATGCGATCGTCTTCTGTTTCCCCCATGCCCAATATGCCGCCGCAACACACATTGATCCCACCCTTTCGGACCAGGTCGACGGTCTCGAGGCGGTCATTCATCGTTCGAGTGGCCGCGATTTCGGGGTAGTATTCGGGCGACGTGTCGATGTTGTGGTTGTAGAAGTCGAGTCCGGCCTTCTTGAAGCGATCCACCTGTTCCGGGGACAGCATGCCGAGCGTCATGCAGGTCTCGAGCCCGATCTCGGACACGCCGCGCACCATATCGCAGAGCTTGTCCATATCGCGGTCCTTGGGGCTGCGCCAGGCAGCCCCCATGCAGAATCGTTGCGCGCCGGCAGCCTTTGCGCGGGCCGCAGCGGCGAGCACGTCTTCGAGAGACATGAGCTTGGTCGCCTTGACGCCGGTTTTGTAGTGGGCCGACTGCGAGCAGTAGCCGCAATCTTCCGGGCATCCCCCCGTCTTGATGCTGAGGAGACTCGCCGTTTCGATCGCAGTTGCGTCAAAATGCTCACGGTGGATCGTCTGTGCCCGGAATGTCAGCTCGGGAAACGGAAGGGCGTAGAGCTTTTTCGCGTCCTCGAAGGTCCAATCCGTCTTGATCATTTCATCGCTCCCTTCAGCCGCGCCGCGCCGGATACGAGCATGGCGGCAATCGCTATCTTTACCAGGTCGCCCAGGAGAAAGGGAACAAGACCTGCGGCCAGGAGCTTTGAGCTCGGAACGAATATCGCAAGCCATGCTAGGCCTGTCGCGTAGACCACCATGAGACCAATCAGCATCGCAATCGCGCAGCCAAGCCATCCGCGCCCCTTCGCAAGCCAACCAACGAGCCCGGAAGCGACGAGAAAGCCCAGAAGGTAGCCACCCGTAGGGCCGACCATATAGGCCAGTCCGATCCCGCGCTCCGGTGAGCCGGAGAAGACCGGGAGCCCCATCGCGCCCGCGCCGAGGTAAGTCAGCATTGCGGCCACTGCCGCACGCGGACCGAGCAAGGCCGAGCAAAGAAAGACTGCGAAAGTATGCAGCGTCATTGGCACAGGCCAGAAGGGGATCTGGATCTTCGCACCCAGGGTGATGACCATCGCCCCGAGCGCCGCGAAAGCGATCAGACGCCAGCTGGACTGGGGATGTGCAACGCGGAATGCAAGTGATGACATAGAGGGTCCTCCAAAGTGGGTCATAATTTATTCCACGATAGAGAGCTTAAACGATCACCTGCTCAATCTGCTTTATAGATAATTTCCGGGATAACTATTAACCTGTTCTATAGGTTGATATTTTTCCTCGAACTGGAGCGGATTCCGATCCAGCCGACGTGCCGAGACAGGATTGTACAGGCCCGCTCGGTCTGGCCCCTGCGAAGGGCTTCGAGGATGCGGCGGTGCTCATAGTCGGTGCGGGTTTCCCAGCCTCGGCGCCAGGCTGAGAAGAGGAAACGCGCGCTTGCCATGTGCAGATCATCAATGGTGCGAAGCAGGCGGGGCATATTGCAGGGAGTCAGGATCAGACGGTGGAAGTGCCGGTTCGCCGCCTCCCATTCGCGGACATTTTGGGCCGTATCGCCGCGCCGGGTAACTTCTTCAGCCTCGCGCAAGATATCGCGGTTCATGTTTGATGCCGCATGGCGAAGCGCCAGTGACTCGAGGCTTGCACGCATCTCCGCCACCTCACGCAGCTCTGCCAAGTCGAATTCGGTCACACGAAAGCCGCGCCGGGGCAAAGCTTCCGCCAAACCCTGCAATTGCAGCGCGCGAAATGCTTCACGCACGGGGACATGGCTCGCGCCGAACTCAGCGGCAATGTGATCCTGCCGGAGCCGGGCCCCGGGGCTGATCTTCCCCAAGATGATCCGTTCCGCCAAAACTCTCGCGATGCTCTCGGACCGCGTCTCTTTGATCTCTGTACTCATAAACGATAGGTAACCCGCGAAAAACCATTGCTTAAGAAGGCTGCCGTAAGCCCCATTTCGGCAAGTTCGCCACCAGATATACTGGTCCAGTCAGAAAATCACCGCCCCTCTTCCCATTGACCCAGGCTTCTCCGGTTTCCCGTGTGGCAGCCCAGAAAGACTTGATCGGGCCCAGCAACAGCACCAAACTGCAGATCAGGATGCTTCACTGGCCATATCGGTCCGAAGCCCGGACGCCCTCCCTTGTTCCGGGGCGTACCCTGCATCGTGTTACCATTGCCCGACGAAATTCGTTCAATCAGGCTCGCTGCAAAGGATTGGCCCATGTCTATACACAACGCGCATGTCTCGTATTTTGGCGACAGTCTCACGGATGTCGGGGTCATATTCGGCGCCCTTGTCGATGCTTTGACCGAACAGATACTGCCGGTTCTGATTGCGGATCTCGGCCCCGACCCGACGCCCGAAGAGATTGCCATCGCCCGACAGCAGGCCGGGTTATTGGCTGAGCAGCAGGCGCTCGCACAGACTCAGGGATCCGAACTCGGGCCTCAGAAGGCCGTCACGAATGAATTCACCCATGCGACCTATTTCGCGGACCTGACGGGGCACCCCATTGCCAATTTCGCGAATGCCGGCGCGCGGGCCCTCGGGTCACAAGAGCCGTTCGGCGACGGAACCGGTTATGATTCCAATCTCGGCGCTCAGCTCGATCGTTTCGTGGCCGCCAGTTCCGGCACCGTCTCCGCCGATTCGAAGGCTGTTCTCTTCATCGGATTGAACGATTTCCGGGACATCGTCGGTGATACGCTCGAAGACCCGGATGCATCGATATTGGAGGTGTTGGGCGCTGTCCAATTCGCGCTGAGCAACCTGCCCGCAGCCCTTGAGGATGCAGCAAGAAGGTTGAGCGACGCCGGCATCGGGACCGTCTATTTCGGCACCTTGCCGTCGCCTACCTTCTTCCCCGGCGCGGATGATCTCGACAGTTTCTCCGCGGGTCTCTCGGACATTGTTTTGGGCATCTACAATGGCTTGCTGACCCAGAGAGCCCAATCCCTGCGTTCCGAGGGGATCGATGTGCAGATCATCGATTACGCGGCGCTCTCCGAGGCGATCGCGGAGGATCCAAGCGGCTTTGGCATCGTCGCCGAGCGCTCCGATCTGCTGATCGACGGCTCCGGCTTTGATTCCGATCAGGTCGGTTTCTGGGATCCCATTCACCCCGCCGAAGCCGTGCATCAGGCATGGGGCGCCTTCACGGCCTTCGTCATGGAGGGCGGCAGCACGTCCTCGTTGAGCGATTTCGGGACCCTCAACATCCAGGACAACGGCAACAACGCCGTGTTCGCCAACGGTGGCAACGACACGGTCATCGCCCTGGACGGCGACGATATCGTCTTCGGCGGGACCGGCGCCGACCGGCTCTTTGTGGGAGAGGGCGATGACATCGCATCAGGCGGCGCGGGCGATGATATCCTGCGCGGAAAGGACGGAGACGACCTGATCTCCGGGGGCAGCGGCAACGATACGGTCTATGGCGGTTCGGGCAACGACGTTTTGATCGACGGCTTGGGCAGCGATGTTGTCCGAGGGGGCTGGGGGGACGACACTTTCATCTTCATCGAGAATATTCTTGAAGGCGATTCGTCCCCGAGCCAGGACTATTTCCGCGGCGGGATCGGCAGTGACACGTTGTACCTGGTATTGGACGCCCCCACTTTCGGCGCCTTCGAAACCGATGGGGCTGCGAGCGTATTGGACGCCCTCGGCATTTCCGCAAGCAGTATCGAGACGGTCATCGCCATCAACGGACGGGATCAGGTCGAGGACGTGCTGGGGGATCGCGCGTGGTTTCAGGAGGCTGACTATTGGGGTCTCGTACCGGCTCCGACCGACGTCCCTGCCGTTTGAGCCTGCGATTTCGCACCGGCTGAACCGAAACGGCTCGGCGCAGTGATCCGGTGCGCAGGTTTCAGGCAGGATGATCCGCTATCCAAGCCTGTTGCAGATCACCAACATCTAAGTGTCTGATCATAATTGTGGAATCGGTTCAGGATCGCTCCGCTCTCGCCCGATATCGTCACAGAGTTGAGCGGGAAGGAAGCGTTGTTATCCGATAGCACGCCGAGAAAGCCTCTCGGTGATCGTATAACAACGCGCGCCTGTCGCATGAGCCTATGCATCGGCAGGACGGGAAAACATGATTCCCCGCAAACTCCCGGTATCCGCAATACCGCCGACGCAGTGTCGGCCCCTCAGGAGAAAAACATGAAACTCATCTACCCGCTCATCGCAGCCACCGCCCTCATGTCAGCCTGCGCACCGGGCGTCGCAATCGACACTGATATGGAGCGCGGCCTCGTCGGGGCAGCTCTCGGGTATGGCGCGGCCAAGGCGGTCAAGGGGAACGGCGACCGCGGTGCCATCATCGGCGGGCTTGCGGGTGTATTCTGTGACGACGCCGGCGTTTGCAGCCGACCGCGCTACTGAGCGCAGCCAGGAGACATGACGGGGCGCGGATCAGCTTCGCGCCTCGCCCCGGGGCCGCGCCTGCCTGGTCACGGGCGCTCGCCCGGCCCGACAGCGGCGGACATCCTCATCTGCTGCCGATGCTTTCGGGCGCAGTCGCGCCTGCCCGCTGTTGCAGACGGCGGGAAATGCGGTTAGACGCCCCGCCATCCGGTCGCAGCCTACCCGGAGAACAAAACAAGGGCCCAAAATGAAAACTCTCGTTATCTGCTCGGGCGGACTCGATTCCGTGTCGCTCGCCCATATCGTCGCCGATCAACACCAGCTTACCCGGCTTGTCTCCTTCGATTACGGTCAGCGGCACCGCAAGGAACTCGATTTTGCCGTCGCCGCCGCGCGGCGTCTAAACGTGCCGCATCATCTCATCGACATGCGTCCGATCGGCGCCGCGCTCACCGGCTCGGCGCTGACCGACGATATCGACGTGCCCGACGGCCATTACGCCGAAGACACGATGCGGCTCACCGTGGTGCCCAACCGCAACGCGATCATGCTCACCATCGGTTTCGGGATTGCCGCCGCCAATGGCGACGCGGCCGTCGCCACGGCGGTGCATGGGGGCGATCACTTCATCTATCCGGACTGCCGCCCGGCGTTCACGCAGGCTTTCGAGACAATGCAGCGTGCCGCGCTCGATGGCTATGCCGATGTGCGCCTGCACACGCCCTTTGTCGAACGCAGCAAGGCCGACATCGTACGCGCGGGGGCGCGGCATGACACGCCCTTCGCCGAAACCTGGTCCTGCTACAAGGGCGGAGCGCTGCATTGCGGCCGCTGCGGCACCTGCGTGGAGCGGCGCGAGGCCTTTCATCTCGCCGGGATCGCCGATCCGACGCGCTATGCCGATCCTGACTATTGGGTCACGGCCCTCGCCGAGCGGGAGGGCAACTGATGTTCCGTATCAGCAAGGAATTCCACTTTTCGGCCTCCCACCAGCTGACCCACCTGCCGACAGATCATCAATGCGCCCGCCTGCATGGGCATAATTACATCGTCATGGTGGAACTGACCGCCGAAAGCCTCGACGCTGACGGTTTTGTGCGCGATTACCATGATCTGGCACCGCTCAAGACCTATATCGACGAACGTTTCGACCATCGGCATCTCAACGATGTCATGGAAGCCCCGTCCACCGCCGAAAACATGGCCCGGCATTTCTTTGAATGGTGCCGCGCGCGCTGGCCCGAGACCAGCGCCGTGCGGGTCAGCGAGACGCCGAAGACCTGGGCGGAATACCGGCCATGAGCCTGCGCATTGCCGAGATTTTCGGTCCGACGATCCAGGGCGAGGGCGCCTTGATCGGCGAGCCTACGGTCTTCGTACGCGCCGGGGGCTGCGATTATCGCTGCAGCTGGTGCGACAGCCTGCACGCTGTCGACAGCAGCCATCGCCACAGCTGGGCATCAATGAGCCCCGAGGCGGTCTGGAACGAGGTGCTGCGGCTGTCGGAGGGAGAGCCGCTCACAATCTCGCTCAGCGGCGGCAATCCGGCGATTCAGGATTTCGGTCCGCTGATCGCGCGGGGCAGGGCCGCGGGCTACCGCTTCGCCTGCGAGACCCAAGGCTCCGTGGCACGCTCCTGGTTCGCTGAGCTCGACACGCTGGTGCTTTCGCCCAAACCGCCTTCGAGCGGGGAAACCGTGGATTGGGACGCTTTCGCCAAATGTGTCTCAGCCGGGAGCGCGGCGCGGCAGACGGTGGTGAAGATCGTGATTTTCGACGAGATCGACTATCAATGGGCCAAGCAGGCCCACGCCCTTCATGCGCATCTGCCGCTCTATCTCCAGCCCGGCAACCCGGAGGTCGATCCCGAGACGCCCGTCGATCTGCAGGCGCTGGCGGCCCGGCTGGAATGGCTGACCGAGAGGGCGATGGGCGATCGCTGGTTCACCCCCCGTATCCTGCCGCAGCTCCACGTCCTGATCTGGGGCAACAAACGCGGCGTCTGACCCATCGGAGAACATTCATGAACGATGACATCTACAGCAATCTCAAACAGCTCGGCGGCGAAACCCGCATTCCGGCCAACCCCGAGGATGCCGAGCTCGAACGGGTGCCCAATCCGCAGGCCGACGTGACCTACAACGTGCGTTTCACCGCGCCGGAATTCACCTCGCTCTGCCCGATGACCGGCCAGCCCGATTTCGCGCATCTGGTGATCGACTACGCGCCCGGATCCTGGCTGGTGGAATCGAAATCGCTGAAGCTGTTTCTGACCTCCTTCCGCAATCACGGCGCCTTTCACGAGGATTGCACCATCTCCATCGCGCGCCGACTGGCCGATTTCCTGGAGCCGCAATGGCTGCGGATCGGTGGCTATTGGTATCCGCGCGGCGGCATTCCGATCGACGTCTTCTGGCAGACCGGACCCGTGCCGAAGGATCTGTGGCTGCCGGACCAGGGCGTGCCACCCTATCGCGGGCGCGGCTGAAGGGCGAGCGCCGGTCGCAGCGGCGCGCCGCCGCGCCCGGCGTGACACGCGGTCGCAAAGCCTTCTATCCCCGTCGCATGGCCCGTTTGAACTCGCCAAGCTGGAAGGCGCCGAGCATCTGGCCGCTGCCGAAATAGCTCACCGCGCCGATGCCGATCAGCGCCAGAAGCGCCAGGCCGCGCCACCAGGGCAGACCGAGGAAAGGCTGCAGCGCCGCATTGCCGAGCCACAGCGCAAGCCCCATCACCGCCGAGGCGATCAGGATGCGCCAGATACGTCGATGGAACCGGGCGTCGAAGCTGACCGCGGGGCCGAAGCGTCGCGCGCCAAGCGCCAGCAGCACCACCATAGCCCAGCCTGCCAGTGTCGCGGCAATCGCCGGGGCGATCCAGCCGACGAACGGGGCGAGGCCGATGGCGGCCGCGGCATTGATCACCATCGCCGCCACCGCGAAATAGAACGGGCGACGGGTGTCTTCGCGGGCGAAATAGACCGGCTGCAGGATTTTCTGCAGCACGAAGGCCGGCAGGCCGAGCCCGTAGATCGCCACGGCGGTAGCGATCGCCGCGGAATCATCGGCGGAGGCGGCACCGCGCTGGAACAGCACCGAGACCAGCGCGAAAGGCACCACGATCAGCGCCACGGCAGAGGGGATGGTCAGCGCCAGCGAGACTTCGGCGGCCCGGCTGAGCGCGGTCTGCGCTCCCGCGTCGTCCCCGGCACGCAGGCGGCGCGACAGGTCCGGCAGCAGCACGATGCCGACCGCGATTCCGACCACGCCGAGCGGCAGTTGATAGAGCCGGTCGGCCGCGAACAGCCAGGATACCGCCTTGTCATACTGGCTCGCCACCAACTGCCCGACCACGAGGTTGACCTGCATCACCCCCGAGGCCAGCGCCGCGGGCAGGGCGATGACGATCATCGCGCGCATGTCGCTGTTCCAGCGCGGTCGCGAGGGGCGCAGCGCGAAGCCTGCCGCCGCCGCCGCGCGCCAGGTCAGCGCAAGCTGCGCCACCCCGGCGATCGGGATGGACCAGATCAGCCAGGTGATCGCGCTGCCCCCGGTGAGCGCCGCGATGCTGAGCGCGGCGAGCACGAAGACGTTGAGCAGGACCGGTGCGGCCGCGGCCACGGCGAAGCGCCCGGTGGCGTTCAGGATGCCGGAAAACAGCGCCGAGAGCGACATGCAGAGGATGTAGGGAAAGACGATCCGTCCGTAGCCCACCGTCAGATCGAACCGCATATCGCCCGCAAAACCCTCGGCGGTCAGCCAGACCAGACCGGGCATGAACACCATGCCGAGCCCGGTCAGGACGAGCACCACAAAGCCAAGTCCGTTGAAAGCGTCGCGGGCAAACCCGCCGGGTCCTTCCTCGCTTTCGAGCTTCTTGGCGAACATCGGCACGAAGGCGGCGTTGAAGGCCCCTTCGGCGAAGAACCGGCGGAACATGTTGGGCAGGCGGAAGGCCGCCACGAAGGCATCCATGACCGGGCCCGGGCCGATCAGCGACAGGATCATCACCTCGCGCAGGAAGCCGAACACGCGGCTCAGCAGGGTCCAGAGCCCGACGGTGAAGAAGCCGGACATGAGGCGGATGGGTTTCATGTGCAAGATGCCTTGGAAAGGGGACTGACGCCTGCCTAGCGCGGGCGCGGCCCCTGCGCAATCGCTCCCGGCGATGCGACGCGCATCGCCCAGGCGCCGCATCGCCGTTCTTGCTCCGTGTCCGGCAATGTGGTCTTAGCAGGCACGGCGCGCGCCGCGCCGGATGCCGCAACAGACAACACAGGTAGAGAAGTGACAAAGAGACCCGCGATCCGCCACACCGTGTTCTTCAGCGCCCGCGACAAGGCGGATATTCCGAAGATCATCGAAGGCCTGTCGATGCTCGCCGAGATCCCGCATTCGCAGGTCTTCGAAGTGCGCCGCAACACCCGCAGCGACAATTTCTCCAGCGAGGTCGATGTGGTGGTCTATGCCGAATTTGCCAGCGAGGCGGATTACGCGGCCTACAAGGCCGACCCGATCTATGACGCGGCGATCAAGGTCGTCAAACCGATGCGCGACCTGCGGATTGCCGCCGATTTCTGACCCTGCGAGGATTCTGCAACGATGAGCACGCATGAGCCCCGGGTGATCTTCGATCACGGCCCGCTGCCGGGCGGCAGTCTCTTTGCATCGCCCCGGCGGCTGATCCGCGCGACACGACCCGAGGAAGTGCCGGACGCCCTTGCCGCGCTGCAGGAGGCGCAGGGGCAGGGCCATTGGCTCGCCGGCTATGCCAGCTATGAGCTCGGCTATCTGTTCTCGCACAAGCTGCGCGACCTGCTGCCCGAGCCGCGCGACCTGCCGCTGCTGCATTTCGGGGTCTTTCATGCACCCCAGCCCGCCATTGCGACAGCCGATGACACCCCGGCCGAGCTCGGCCCGCTCGAACCGCTCTGGAGCTTCGAGCAATACGAAACCGCCTTCGCCCGGGTCCGCGACTATATCGCTGCCGGAGACATCTATCAGGCCAACCTGACCTTTCCGCTGCAAGCAGAGCGGCATGGCAGCATCGACGCGCTCTATGCGCGGCTCTGCGGCAAACAGCCGGCGCCGCATGGCGCACTGGTCGATCTTGGCGGGCCGACGCTGCTGTCGCGCTCGCCGGAACTGTTCTTCGGCGTTGATGCCGCGGGCCGACTGACCGCCCGTCCGATGAAAGGCACGGTGGCGCGCGGCGCCACACCGGCCGAGGACGCCGAGCGGATGCGCTGGCTCGAAACTTCCGAAAAGAACCGCGCCGAGAACCTGATGATCGTAGATCTGCTGCGCAATGACATCAGCCGGATCTCGCGGATCGGCAGCGTCCGGGTGCCGCAGCTCTTCACGATCGAGACCTATGCCACGCTGCATCAGATGACCTCCTGCATCACCGCCGAACTGCGCGGCGACGTCAGCATCGCCGAGATCTTCGCCAGCCTCTTTCCCTGTGGCTCGATCACCGGCGCCCCGAAGATCCGCGCCATGCAGATCCTGCGCGAACTGGAAGACGCTCCGCGCGAGGCCTATTGCGGCGCCATCGGCTGGATCGCCCCGGACGGAGCAATGTCCTTCAGCGTCGCGATCCGCACGCTGATCTGCGATGCGCAGGGCGGTGTGCGGGTCAATGTCGGCGGCGGTGTCGTCCATGACAGCACCGCGCGCGAGGAATATGACGAGGCGCTGCTGAAAGCCCGTTTCGCAGCACTCGATCCGGCCTGACAGGCCGCGCGGCTTAGCCCTCCGCCGCGCGTTCGACCCCGGCGGCGATCGCCTCGCGCAGGCGCTTTTCCAGCATCTTCTGCTTGGCTTCGGTGTAATATTTCAGCCCGAACATGTCCTTCACATAGAAGGTATCGACCACCTGCTCGCCATAGGTCGCGATCACCGCATTGGCGATATAGACATTGGCCGAGGCCATGGTGCGCGCCAGATCATAAAGCAGGCCGGGCCGGTCGCGGGTATCGACCTCGATGATCGTGTAGATCTCCGAACCCTCGTTGTCGAAGGTGATATGGGTCGGCACCTTGAAGGCGCGTTCGCGCTTCTTGACCTTGTCACGGCTCTTCAGCGCATCGCGCGCCACCACCTCGCCGCGCAGGGTCTTTTCGATCATGCTGCGCAGCCGGGGCAGGCGGCTGGCCTCATAGGCATTGCCCTCGCTGTCCTGTATCCAGAACGCATCGGTGACGTAGCCATCCTTGGTCGTGTAGCTGCGCGCATCGACAACGTTGGCCCCCACCAGCGCCAGCGCTCCGGCGAGCCGCGCGAAGATCCCCGGATGATCGGCCATCACGAAACAGACGCGGGTGGCGTCGCGGTCCTCGTCGGGGTGCAGGTCGATGCAGATGTCGCCCTCGCCGATGTCGCGCAGCATCCGCGCGAAGGTCAGATGCGCGGTGACATGCAGCCCCTGCCAATAGGGCGGATAATGGCGCGTGGTCTCGATCTTCAACTGTTTGCGCGGCCAGTCCGACAGTGCCTCGCGCAACGCCTTCCTGGCACCGGCGCCGCGATTCTCGCGGTTCAGATCTTCAAGTCCCGTCTCCAGCGCCTGCGCCGTCTGCTTGTAGAGATTGCGGATCAGCACCGCTTTCCAGTTGTTCCAGGTGGTCGGTCCGACGCCGCGGATGTCGCAGACCGTCAGCACGCAGAGCAGATCGAGCCGCTTCACCGTCTGCACCGCCTTGGCAAAGTCGCGCACCGTGCGCGGATCGGCGATGTCGCGTTTCTGCGCCATGTCCGACATCAGCAGATGATAGCGCACCAGCCATTCGATCGTGTCGATCTCGTCACGTTTCAGCCCCAGCCGCGCCGCGATGCGCCGCGCCATCCGCGCGCCGAGGATCGAATGATCACCGGGGCGGCCCTTGCCGATGTCATGCAGCAGCAGCGCCACGTAGAGCACCCGCCGGTTCACCCCGCGCTTGAGGATCGACGAGGCGACGGGCAGTTCTTCCACCAGCTCGGCCTTCTCGATCCGCGCGAGATTGGCGATGCACTGGATCGTATGTTCGTCCACCGTGTAGCTGTGATACATGTTGAACTGCATCATCGCGACGATGTTCTCGAATTCCGGGATGAAAGCGCCGAGCACGCCAAGCTCGTTCATCCGCCGCAGGGCGCGCTCCGGATTGCCGTGTTTCAGAAGCAGGTCGAGAAAGATCCGCTGCGCCTCCGGTGTCTCGCGCATGCCGTCGTCGATCAGGGAAAGGTTCGACTTGACCAGCCGCATCGCATCCGGATGGATCAGCATGCCGGTGCGCAGCGCCTCCTCGAAGATGCGCAGCAGGTTCAGCTTGTCCGACAGGAAGTCGGCGTCGTCCTTGATGGCGATGCGGTTATGCACCATCTCATAACCGCCGCGCATCTTCGGGCGGCGTCGGAAAATCCGCTCCAGCAGCGGCCCGGCCTTGATATGCATCGCCTCGAGCCCGGTCACCACGATCCGGGTCAGATCGCCCACCGCGGTGGCATGTCGGAAATAGGCCTGCATGAAGATCTCGACCCCGCGACGCCCGCGCAGATCGCGATAGCCCATCGCCTCGGCGACCTGCACCTGCATGTCGAAGGTGAGCTGCTCGTTGGCGCGGTTGGCAATCAGGTGGAGATGGCCGCGCACCGCCCAGAGGAAGCTCTCCGCCGCCTTGAAGGTCTCGTATTCGTCGGCGCGGAAAACGCCCTTGCTGACCAGGTCGGCCGGATCGTCCACCTCGTGAATATACTTGGCGATCCAGTAGAGCGAATGCAGGTCGCGCAGCCCGCCCTTGCCTTCCTTCACATTCGGTTCGACCACATAGCGCTGTCCCTGCTTGAGATGCCGCGCGTCCCGTTCCTCGAGCTTGGCCTCGATGAACTCGCGCCCGGACCCCGCGAAGAGATCCTTCCTCAGGGCCTCGGCGAGCCGCGCCGCCAGCGCGGTATCCCCGGCGATGAAGCGATGTTCGAGCAGCGATGTCTGGATGGTAAAATCCTCGGCGCCGAGCCGGATACAATCCCGCACGGTGCGCGTGGCATGGCCGACCTTGAGCTTCAGATCCCACAGGATGTAGAGCATGCTCTCGATCACGCTCTCGGTCCAGGCAGTGGCCTTGTAGGGGATCAGGAACAGCAGATCGACATCGGAAAACGGGGCCATCTCGCCCCGGCCGTAGCCGCCGACGCCGATCACCGCAAGGCGCTCGCCATGGGTCGGGTTGGGCTTGGGATGCAGCAGCGATACCGCAACGCGCAAGGCACATTGCACGAGGTGATCGGTCAGCCAGGTATAGGAGCGCGTCATTGCCCGCGCATCGAAGGGCGCGGCGGCGAAACCGCGGGCGATCTCCGCCCGGCCCTGTTTCTGCGCCTGCAGCAGCAGCGCGACCGCCTCGGCCCGCAAGGCGGCCCCTTCCAGCCCTTCACAGGCCGCGCGAACCTCCCGCTCTATCCGTTCGGCATCGAAAATCTCCTCCGGCGCAGCGATCAGGCGCGACTGGTCAGCCGCGCCCGGAGGAGGCAGAACGATGCTGCGGGGAAACACGGCAGGCCGACCCGGCTCAGAAGCCGGCGCCGCCGAAGCCCTGCGGGGCCCCCTCGATGATCACCACGCGCTGATCGCGGATCGTGGCCACCGCAAGACCGCGCTCGTTGGTGCCGTCATTGCGCAGGCGGAAGACGCCGCTCGCCCCCTTGAACCCGGCCCCCTGGGTCAGCGACGAGCTCGACAGCGCATTCGAACGACCGGACTTGACCAATGCCCCGACCGCGGCGATCCCGTCGAATGCCAGCCCCGCCAACGGATGCGGCGTCGAAGAATAGGCGGCGCTGTAACGGCTTGAGAAAGCCTGCGTCGCGGAAGGGTCGGGCAGGGCAAACCAGCCGCCCTGCACACCGGGCAGCGCCAGGGTCTGCGGCGGGATATCCCAGCGAGTCAGGCCGATATACTGGGTGCTTGCCGCCTGGATACCGGCCTCCGGCAGAACCTGCGCGAAGAGCGGCAGCGCGCTCGCCGACGAGGTGGTGAGGAACAGCGCATTGGCACCGGAACCGTCGATTGCCGCCTTGACCCGCGGCACCGCGGCGAGAACCGATTCCTGGCTGTTGGCATAATCGACCGCCCCCGCAAGGGAGGCGCCATGCCGCGCGATCGCCTGTTCGATCGCCGCCCGGCCGAGCTGCCCGGCGACATCCTGCGCGTGCAGGATCACGATCCGGTCACGACCCTGGCGTTTGGCGTAGGAGACCAGACGGTTGGCCGTGGAATTGAAAGTCTGCCCGAGGACGAAGACATTGCCGCCCGCAATCGTCGGGTTGTTGGAGAAGGACAAGACGTTGACGCCCTGCGCCGCCGCGGCCACGCCCGCCGCGTTGGCCGCCTCGCCATAGACCGGCCCGAGGATGACCTTGGCGCCGTCGTTCACCGCCTGCGTGGCCACCTGAGCCGCCGTGGCGGCATTGCCCGCGGTGCCATAGACGCGCAGATCGATCTCCACCCCATCAAGGTCCCGCATCGCCAGCCGCGCCGCGTTTTCCAGATTCTGCGCCAGAATATTGTCGCCCGCCGAGCCGCCGCGCGGCACCAGCAGCGCCACGGGCACCGGTCTTGACGCGTCGATCTTCGGCCCCGGACCGCCGGTCAATCCGCCCATCGCCGCAGGTTCGCAGGCGGCAAGAACGAGCGCGAGCAAGGGCAGGAGCAACAGGTGCATCCGCTTGCGCAGCAGGTGAAAAAAGGCGATCATCATGGTTTCACTCCCAGGTGTGGCGACAATGGCGGATGCCGTTTGGCGGTGGCGTAATCATAGAACGTGCAAGAGGCGGGTCCAGCGTTGAATTACCAAAAAGTCGCACTCGCCCCGGGGCTCTATTTCGTCGGCGTACCGATCGGCAGTGCGCGCGACATCACGCTGCGCGCGCTCGACGTGCTGGCGAGTGCCGATCTGCTGGCTGCCGAAGACACGCGCAGTCTGCGCCGCCTTCTGGAAATCCACGGCGTGAGCCTTGACGGTCGGCAGGTGCTGTCCCTGCATGATCACAGTGGCACGGCTGTGCAGCAACGGCTGTTGACGGCGGTCCGCGAGGGCCGGTCGGTCGCCTATGCCTCCGAGGCCGGGATGCCGCTGATCGCCGATCCGGGGTTCGAATTGTCCCGAGCAACGGCCGAGGCCGGACTGATGCAGACCTGCGCGCCGGGCCCGTCTGCCGTGCTCACTGCGCTGGTACTGGCCGGTCTGCCGACGGATGCCTTTTTCTTCGCCGGGTTTCTGCCCAATGCTCGGGGCCCCCGCCGCGCCGCGCTCGAAAAGCTGCGCGACGTGCCGGGCACGCTGGCATTCTACGAATCGCCAAAACGTCTCGGCGCCATGCTGAAAGATGCCGCCGATACGCTCGGGGCCACCCGTCAGGCGGCGATGTGCCGGGAATTGACCAAGCGATTCGAAGAGGTGCAACGCGGCAATCTCGCGGAATTGGCGGAAAAATATGCGCAGAACAGCCCGAAGGGCGAGGTCGTGGTGCTGATTGATCGAAGCCGTTCAGATTCTGTTAGCGAAATGGACCTAACGTCGGATCTGAGCCGGGCCTTGAGCGAAATGTCGATGCGGGATGCGGTCGATCTGGTCGCGCAAGCGCATGCCCTGCCGCGTCGGCAGGTCTATCAGGCAGCGCTGGCGCTGGGCAAACCGGGCGGGAAGGATTGAGCGATGACAGCGAGAGCCATTCGACAATTCCGCGGGCAGCGGGCCTATCATGCGGGCGCCGCGGCGGAAAACCGCATCGCGCAGGATTACGAAAGGCGGGGCATCAGCGTCGCGCGACGGCGCTGGCGCGGTACAGGAGGGGAGATTGACCTGATCCTGCGGGACGGCGAAGCTCTGATCTTTGTCGAGGTCAAACAGAGCCGCAGCATCGCCCTCGCCGCCGAAAGGCTCAATGCGCGGCAAATGCGGCGGATCTATGCCTCGGCCTCCGAATTTCTCGGACAGGAACCACGGGGCGCGCTTACCGACGTACGCTTTGACGTCGCGCTGGTCGATGCCAGCGGCGCATTCGAGATCATCGAAAACGCCTTCGGTCAGGGCTGACCCATTGCGCCCCGTCCCGCGCTGGGCCATCTAGGGTGCGACAGCAAGGGGATGGCCATGAAGATTGCCTTTCAGATGGACCCGATCGGGACCGTGAACATCAATGCCGACAGCAGCTTTCGTCTGGCCGAGGAAGCGCAGGCGCGCGGTCATTCGCTGTTTTTCTATACGCCGGATCATCTGGCCTATCAGGAGGGGCGGATCACCGCCCGCGGTCACGACTTCACGGTGCAGCGGGTGGCGGGAGACCATGTGGCGCTCGGTCCCGAGCGCGAGGTCGATCTGGCCGATTACGATGTCGTCTGGCTGCGCCAGGACCCGCCGTTCGACATGCATTACATCACCTCCACACATCTGCTCGAACGGCTGCGCGACACGACGCTGGTGGTCAATGATCCGTTCTGGGTGCGCAATTTCCCCGAGAAGCTTCTGGTGCTTGATTTCCCCGGGCTGACCCCCCCGACCACGATCGCGCGGGATCTCGATACGATCAAGGCATTCAAGGCGCGCCATGGCGATGTGATCCTGAAGCCGCTTTACGGCAATGGCGGCGCCGGGGTGTTCCGGCTCGACGCCAATGACCGCAACCTCGTCTCGCTGCATGAATTGTTCACCGGGTTCTCCCGCGAGCCGCTGATCGTGCAGAAGTTCCTGCCCGCGGTGTCAAAGGGCGACAAGCGGGTGATCCTGGTCGATGGCGAGGCTGTCGGCGCGATCAACCGGGTGCCTGCGGAGGGCGAGACCCGGTCCAACATGCATGTCGGCGGTCGGCCCGAGAAGGTTGGCCTGAGTGAGCGCGACCTGGAGATCTGCGCGCAGATCGGACCGTTGTTGCGGGAGAAGGGGCAGATCTTCGTCGGGATCGACGTGATCGGGGATTATCTCACGGAGATCAACGTCACCTCCCCGACCGGGATCCAGGAACTCGAGCGTTTCGACGGTGTCAATGTCGCCGGGCAGATCTGGGAGGCTATCGCGGCGCGGCTCGACTGAGAACAGGCTGCGCGCGGGGTTTCAGGCGCCCATCGAGCTTGACAGGCGAAAGCTGAGCGCTTCGGCGAGATGCGCCTTGTGCAAGGTTTCCGACCCGTCGAGATCGGCAATCGTGCGCGCCACCCGCAGGACCCGGTGATAGCCGCGCGCGGAGAGCTGGAAACGCGCGGCAGCCTTGCCGAGCAGGGCGCGCGCCTCGCCGTCCGGCGCCGCGATCCGCTCCAGGATCTCTCCCTGGGCATCGGCGTTGAGCTGCATGTCCGCAAGCCCGGCGAAGCGGCTTTCCTGTATCTGCCGGGCCGCCGCCACCCGTGCCGCGACTTGCGCGGAGCTCTCGCCGGTGGCGGGCAGGTCGAGATCGGTATAGGCTACGGGCGGCACGTCGACGCGCAGATCAAACCGGTCCATCAGCGGCCCGGAGATCCGCCCGAGGTAATCCTCGCCGCAGCTCGGCACCCGCGCGCAGGCCCGGGCGGCATCGGTGAGATAGCCGCATTTGCACGGGTTGGCGGCGGCGATCAGCGTGAAGCGGCAGGGATATTTCACATGGGCATTTGCCCGGGCGATCATCACCTCGCCGGTTTCCAGCGGCTGCCGCAGGGTTTCGAGCACCTGGCGGGGGAATTCGGGAAATTCGTCCATGAACAGCACGCCGTTATGGGCCAGCGAGACTTCGCCCGGACGGGCTTGGCGTCCGCCGCCGATGATCGCCGCCATCGACGCGGTGTGATGGGGCTCGCGAAACGGGCGGGCGCGCGAGATGCCGCCTTCGTCGAGCAGTCCGGCGAGGGAATGCACCATCGACGTGTCGAGCGCCTCCGCCGGGCTCAGCGGCGGCAGGATCGAGGAGAGGCGCGCCGCGAGCATGGATTTGCCCGAGCCCGGCGTGCCGACCAGCAGCAGGTGATGGCGCCCCGCCGCGGCGATTTCCAGCGCCCGTTTGGCGCGTTCCTGTCCCTTGACGTCACGCAGATCGGGCCCGTCTGGCAGGGCCGTGACCTCGCCCGGTTCGGCCGGGGCGAGCGGCACCTGGCCGGTATAATGGCGCACCACATCGCCGAGCGTCGCCGCCGCGATCACCTGCGCGCCGCCGACCCAGGCGGCTTCGGCCCCGGAAGCGGCGGGGCAGAGCAGGCTGCGGTTCTGCGCCGCGGCCGCCATCGCCGCGGGCAGCGCGCCGAGCACCGGCACCAGCGAGCCGTCGAGCGATAATTCTCCCAGGGCGAGGACATTCTGGGTCA
Source organism: Sulfitobacter aestuarii (assembly GCF_042685005.1). NCBI lineage: Bacteria > Pseudomonadati > Pseudomonadota > Alphaproteobacteria > Rhodobacterales > Roseobacteraceae > Sulfitobacter > Sulfitobacter aestuarii. The sequence continues at coordinate 18,999 of NZ_JBHUMP010000011.1, forward strand.
CGTCCTCGGGCAGGATCTCCAGCGCGGTGAGCAGGGCGAGGGCGATCGGCAGGTCGAAATGGCTGCCCTCCTTGGGCAGGTCCGCCGGGCTCAAATTGACGGTGATGCGTTTCGAGGGCAGGGCGATGGCCATGGCGGCGAGCGCCGCGCGCACCCGTTCCCGCGCTTCGGAAACCGCCTTGTCCGGCAGGCCGACAATGGCGAAGGCGGGCAGGCCCGCGCTGATCGCGCATTGGACCTCGATCATCCGCGCATCGACCCCTTGAAAGGCGACCGTATAGGCGCGCGCAACCATTTGTCCTCCCCCTCCGGTGTTTGGTTAAGGATGGTGCAAGGGGAGTTTAGGAAGCGTTAACGCTGAGAGGCGCGGTCGGGATTTGAGTATTTGACGCATAAAGAAACGGGTGGCGGCATCGCGGCGCTTCAGGCGCGATGGTTGATCCGTTCGACCCGCCAGCTGTCTTCTTCATGATGCAGGCGGGTGAGCGAGAGATTGTCGATGCGATGCGCCATGGCCTCTTGCGGCGAGGTCGCGAGGGCGCGCTGGATCTGGGTCAGGATGACGCCGAAATGCGCCACCGCGATGATTTCCCCCGCGGGATGCGCCCGGTTCATCTCGTCGACGAAGGCGTTCACCCGGGCCGCGGTCTGATTCCAGCTTTCGCCATCCGGGGCGATGATGTCGCCCGGGGTTTCCCAATAGGCGCGGCTGAGCTCGGGATCGCGGCGCGCGACTTCGGCAAAATGCAGCCCGTCCCAGCGTCCGAAGTGCAATTCGCGCAGGGCCTTGGTTGACGGGAGGCGGCGATGCCCCGGAAGGGCCAGCGCATCGGCGGTGGCGCTGGCGCGGATCAGGTCAGAGGAGAGCAGCAAGGCGCGTTCCGGCAGCAGCGCGCAGAGCCGGGCGATCTGTGCGCCGTCGGAGAGATCGGCCGGGACATCGCGCCAGCCGACGAAGGTCTTTTCATGGGTCGGGCCATGGCGGATCCAGTGCCATGTGGTCATGGCAGGCTGCCTTTCAGCAGTCGCGGTAGCCCCGCGATCACCTGCAGGACGACATCCGCCTCGGCCGCCAGGGCGATGTTGAGCCGTCCCTGTGCCTCGCGGAACTGGCGCGCCAACGCATTCTGCGGCACGATACCGTGTCCGACCTCGTTGCTGACGATGACCCAGGTGGCCCGGCTCGCGCGCAGGGCCTCGATGAGCCGCGTCTCTGCCGCGGCCAGATCGGTCTCTTCCATCAGGTGGTTGCTGAGCCACATGGTGGCACAATCGATCAGGGCGGCGTGCCCCGGGTCGAGTTGGCCCAGCGCTGCGCCGGGATCGAGCGGGGCCTCGATCTCCTGCCAGGCGTCATCGCGGCGGGCACGGTGGATCGCGACCCGGGCGGCGAGCTCGTTGTCGAAGATCCTGCCCGTAGCGATATAGACCTGCGCCAGACCGCTGGATTTCACCCAGTTTTCCGCCCATTGCGACTTGCCGGAGGCGGCGCCACCTAGAACGAGTATCCGTTTCGGCAACATCTTTCTTCCAATTTTTGAACCAAACCGCGACCTCCTGCGTATCTCTCACAAGGGTTCATCACAAGATGTGCCACGTTGGATGGGGGACGATTGCATGACAATACAGACGGCACATGAGTTTTCGCTGACCAGGACGGCGATGAAAGCGGAGCTTCTCGATGCGGAGACGGAGCTGGAATTGGCCTATGCCTGGCGCGACCGGCGTGACGAGGCGGCGCTGCACCGGTTGATCACCGCCTATATGCGGCTTGCCATTTCGATGGCGGCGAAGTTCAAGCGTTATGGCGCGCCGATGAACGATCTGATCCAGGAGGCCGGGCTCGGCCTGATGAAGGCGGCGGACAAGTTCGATCCGGATCGCGGGGTGCGGTTTTCGACTTACGCCGTGTGGTGGATCAAGGCGAGCATCCAGGATCACGTGATGCGCAACTGGTCCATGGTGCGCACCGGGTCCACCTCCTCGCAGAAATCGCTGTTCTTCAACATGCGCCGGGTTCAGGCGCGGCTGGAACGCGAGGCCTCGGCCAGCGGCGAGATTCTTGACCGCTACCAGTTGCGGCAGATGATCAGCACCGAGATCGGCGTACCGCTGCAGGATGTCGAGATGATGGAAGGGCGGCTGTCGGGATCGGATTATTCGCTCAACGCCACGCAATCGGCCGAGGACGAGGGACGTCAGTGGATCGATGCGCTTGTGGACGAAAGCGCCCAGGCGGCCGAAACGGTGGAGAACCGGCATGATACCGAGCAGTTGCGCAACTGGTTGCTGACCGCTATGCAGAGTCTCAACGAACGCGAGCGATTCATTGTGCGCGAGCGCAAGCTACGCGATCAGCCGCGCACGCTTGAGAGCCTCGGTGACGAGCTGAAGCTCAGCAAGGAGCGTGTGCGCCAGCTCGAGGCAGCAGCCTTTACCAAGATGCGCCGGTCGCTCGAAAACCAGTCGAGCGAAGTCTTTCACTTCCTGATGTGACCGCCCTGTTAATATTATCGGTCCTCAAGGGCGTCGTGCTTGCCGCGGCGCTTTTTTCCTGTGTCCCGGCGCAGGCGGCCCCAGATGCGGCGCGGACGGCCCAAGTGATTTTTCTCGGCGAACGCCACGACAATCCGGCGCATCATGAAGTTCAGGCCGATTGGGTGCGGGATCTGCGGCCCAGGGCGCTGGTCTTCGAAATGTTGAGCCCGGCACAGGCCGTTGCGGCGGCGGATGTGGATCGCCGGGATGCGCCGACCCTTGCTTTGGCACTCGATTGGGACGCAGGCGGCTGGCCGGATTTTGCGTTCTATCACCCGATTTTCGCAGCTGCGCCCGAGGCACTTCTCGTCGGGGCGGGGATCGGACGCGTCGCTTTGCGCGAGATGCTGGACAAGGATCTCGGGGCGATCGAGGGGGCCGAGCGTTTCGGGCTCGACCGGGCACTGGCGCCGCAGGAGCAGGAAGCGCGGGAGGCACTGCAGCGCGCCGTGCATTGTGACGCCCTGCCGGAGGATCTTTTGCCGCGGATGGTGACAGCACAGCGGCTGCGCGACATGGCGCTGGCCCGGGCGGCTCTCAAGGCTTTCGATGAGACCGGCGGCCCGGTCGTGGTGATCACCGGCAATGGACACGCCCGCCGGGACTGGGGCGCTCCTGCCTTGCTGCTCCATGCGGCACCGACGCTGCAGATCTTCGCGCTGGGCCAGACCGAGGCGGGTGAATTGCTCCCCGGTCGCTATGACTTCATCCTCGATGCGCCTGCTGTCACACGGGACGACCCCTGCGCGGAGTTGCGCTGAGGCGGCGGGGCTGGCAGAAGCACGGGGCGCGCCCTATGCTCGGGGCGGAAGGAGACGCTTCATGCTGGCAGGCAAACATATTCTGCTGATCATCGGCGGCGGTATCGCGGCGTTCAAGTCGCTCGATCTCATCCGGCGTCTGCGCGAGCGCGGTGCGGTGGTGACGCCGGTGCTGACCTCTGCCGGAGAACAATTCGTCACGCCGCTGTCGGTCTCGGCCCTGGCCGGGCGCAAGCTCTACCGCGACCTTTTCGATCTCGGCGACGAGGCGGAGATGGGTCATATCCAGCTGAGCCGCGTCGCCGATCTGGTGGTCGTGGCCCCCGCCACCGCCGATCTGATGGCGAAGATGGCGCAGGGTCATGCCGACGATCTGGCCTCCACCCTGTTGCTGGCGACCGACACGAGGGTCCTGATCGCGCCGGCGATGAATGTGCGGATGTGGGATCATCCGGCGACGAAGCGCAATCTCGCGGTGCTGCGCGGGGATGGCGTGGCGGTGGCGGGCCCCAATGACGGCGACATGGCCTGCGGCGAATACGGTCCGGGGCGGATGGCGGAGCCGCTGGAGATCCTCGAGGCGATCATTGGCGTGCTGGGGGCAGGGCCGCTGGCGGGGCGACGCCTGCTGGTCACCTCCGGCCCGACCCATGAGCCGATCGACCCGGTGCGCTATATCGCCAACCGCTCGTCCGGGGCGCAGGGCAGCGCGCTGGCGCGGGCGCTGGTCGCGCTCGGGGCGGAGGTGGTTTTCGTCACCGGCCCGGCCGAGGTGCCACCGCCCGAAGGCGTGGAGCTGGTGAAGGTGCAGACCGCGCAACAGATGCTGGCGGCGGTAGAGGCGGCGCTGCCTGTCGATGCCGCGATCTTCGCCGCGGCCGTGGCCGACTGGCGCATGGCCAGCGCCAGCGACCGCAAGCTGAAGAAATCGAAGGACGGGCTGCCGGTGCTGGAATTTGCCGAGAACCCGGACATCCTCAAACAGGTGAGCCATATGGGCAAGGACCGCCCGGCGCTGGTTGTCGGCTTCGCCGCCGAGACGGATGACGTGCTCGAGAACGCCACCGCCAAGCGGCTGCGCAAGGGCTGCGACTGGATCATCGCCAATGATGTCTCTCCCGCGACCGGGATCATGGGTGGGGCCGAAAACGCCGTGACGCTGATCAGCGAGGCGGGCGCGGAAAGCTGGCCGCGCATGGGCAAGGACGCGGTCGCGGCGATGCTGGCGGAGCGTATCGCCGCCGCCCTGGGTGCCCTGCAATCCCAGCCTGCGGCGGATGGCTGACGTGAGGGAACAGGACGCAACGGTTATCGTCAGGGTGATGTGGGAACCCGGCGCGGATCGCTCCCTCGGCCTGCCCGCCTATGCGTCGGACGGGGCCGCCGGGGCCGATCTGCGCGCCAATCTGCCGGAAGGCGCGGTGACCCTGGCCCCGGGGCAGCGGGCGCTGATCGGCACCGGGTTGCGGTTGGAAATCCCGCCCGGTCATGAGGTGCAGCTGCGCCCGCGGTCCGGTCTGGCGCTGAAACACGGGCTGATGCTGGCCAATTCTCCCGGGACGATCGATGCCGATTACCGCGGGCCGCTCGGGGTGATCCTGCTCAATGGCGGGCAGGAACCATTCCTGATCGAACACGGCATGCGGATTGCGCAGATGGTGGTTGCGCCGGTTTTGCAGGCGACGTTTCAAACCGCCGACACGGTGGATGAAACCGCGCGCGGCAGCGGCGGATTCGGCTCCACCGGGATCGGCTGATGCTGTTCGTCCTGATCCTCGCCGCGGCGATCTGGTTCGGCGGCGGCTGGCTCGGCGTCCCGCGCCGCCTGCGTCTCGGGCTGCTGACATTGCTCTATGCGGTGCTGCTTCTCCTGCATCTGCTGTTCCCCGTGGGGAACCCGCTGCGCATGGCGACGGGGGGAAGCGCGGCGCCCTGGTTGCTGCTCGGCGGGGCGCTCGCGCTGGTCTGGACCTACCGCTCGATGCTTGGCGGGTTGCACCGACGCGCCGGGCAGCGCGAAGCGGAAGCGGCGGCGCTGCGCGGGCTGGGGGAGAAGCCCGGGTTCTCCGATGCCGAGCTCAACCGCTATGCGCGCCATATCGTGCTGCGCGAGATCGGCGGGGCCGGACAGAAGGCGCTGCGCGATGCGCGGGTGCTGGTGGTCGGCGCAGGCGGGCTCGGCGCGCCGGTCCTGCAATATCTCGCCGCCGCCGGGGTCGGCACCATCGGGGTGATCGACGATGACGATGTCGAGAACACCAACCTGCAGCGCCAGGTGATCCACAAGGACAGCGCCATCGGCATGCCCAAGGTCTTCTCGGCGCAGGCCGAGGTCACCGCGCAGAACCCCTTCGTCACCCTGCGCCCCTATCACCGGCGTCTCAGCGAGGAGATCGCGGCCGAGCTGTTGCAGGATTACGATCTGGTGCTCGACGGCACCGACAATTTCGAGACCCGCTATCTGGTCAACCGGTCCTGCGTCGCGGCCGGGCTGCCGCTGGTCTCCGGCGCGCTCAGCCAATGGGAGGGCCAGCTCAGCACGTTCGATCCGGCCCGCAACGCTCCCTGCTATCAATGTATCTTCCCACAAGCCCCGGCGGCCGAGCTCGCCCCCTCCTGCGCCGAAGCAGGGGTGATCGGCCCGCTGCCCGGTGTGGTGGGCACGATGATGGCGCTCGAGGCGATCAAGCTGATCACCGGCGCGGGCAGCAACCTTCGCGGCGAGATGGTGATCTTTGACGCGCTCTATGGCGAAAGCCGCAAGATCGCGCTCAGCCGCCGCCCGGATTGCCCGGTCTGCGCCGACACGCGCCGCGCCTGACTCCTCAAAACGTGCTATGCTGCGTCTCGCTGCAAAACAGGAGGATGCGATGCCCTATGTCACCGGAATGGTCTGCGCGGTACCTGACGCCAACAAACAGGCCTATGCGGAAATGAGCCGCGCCATGGCGCCGATCTTCCGCCGCCATGGCGCGCTCGAAGTGGTCGATTGCTGGGGCGTTGATGTCCCCGACGGCGAGGTGACCTCCTTCCCGATGGCGGTCAAATGCGCCAGCGGCGAAACTGTGGTCTTCTCCTGGATCGCCTGGCCCGATGCCGAGGCCGCCGAGAAAGGCATGAAGGAGGCCATGGCCGATGCCGAGATGACCGAACATATGGGCGCCATGCCCTTTGACGGCAAGCGGATGATCTACGGCGGCTTCGAAACGCTCTGAACCGGCCCGGACAGCGGGGCGCGGAAACTTGACCCGCCGCCGATTGCAACCTCCCGGCCGTGCCCCTAGCTTCAGGCCAAAGGAGACTTGCATGACAAACCCGCTGTTGCAGGATTGGGACACGCCCTTCGCGCTGGCCCCGTTCGACCGTATTTCCGATAACGATTTCTCCCCGGCCCTCGATAGCGCACTGAAGGCGCATGATGCCGAGATCGCCGCGATCACGGATCAGGCGGAGGCGCCCACCTTCGCCAATACGATCGAGGCGCTCAAAGCGGCGGGCAGGGCGCTCGACAAGATACTCGGTGTGTTCTTCACCCTCGCCGGGGCCGACAGCAACACGGCGCGCGAAGCCCTGCAAAGGGAGTTCTCCCCGAAGCTCGCGGCGCATTTCTCGGAGATTTCCGGCAACAAGCGCCTGTTCCGGCGCGTCGCGGCGCTCTGGGAGCAGCGCGACCGGCTCGACCTCGACCCCGAACAACAGCGGGTGCTGATGCTCACCCACCGAGGGTTCCTGCGCGCCGGGGCGGCGCTGCAGGGCGCAGAGGAGAGCCGGATGAAGGAGATCAAGGCGCGGCTCGCCAGCCTCGGCACGCAATTCACCCAGAACCTCCTGGCCGACGAGCGCGACTGGTCCATGACGCTGGACGAGGCGGATCTCGAAGGCCTGCCCGATTTCCTCATCGACGCGGCCCGCGCCGCCGGGGCGGAAAAGCAGGCCGGTGCGCCGGTCATCACCCTGTCGCGTTCGCTGATCGTGCCGTTCCTGCAATTCTCGCCGCGGCGCGACCTGCGCGAAAGGGCGTTCCGCGCCTGGCAGGCCCGTGGCGCCAATGGCGGGGAACATGACAACCGCGCCATCGCCGCCGAGATCCTGGCGGTGCGCGAGGAACGCGCGCAGCTGCTCGGCCATGACAATTTCGCCGCCTACAAGCTCGAAACCGAAATGGCCAAGACGCCGGAGGCGGTGCGCGATCTGCTGATGGCTGTCTGGAAACCGGCCCGCGCCCAGGCCGAAGCCGACGAGCGGATCCTCACCCGGATGATGCAGGACGACGGCGTCAACGATGCGCTGGCGCCCTGGGACTGGCGCTATTACGCGCAGAAACGCCGCGCCGCGGAGCATGATCTCGACGAGGCGGCGCTGAAACCCTATTTCCAGCTCGACCGGATGATCGAGGCGGCCTTCGCCTGCGCCGGCCGCCTGTTCGGCCTCGCGTTCAGACCGCTCGACCTGCCGCTCTACCATCCCGATTGCCGCGCCTGGGAAGTGACGCGCGACGGCCGTCACCTGGCGGTGTTCATCGGCGATTATTTCGCCCGCGGCTCGAAACGCTCCGGCGCCTGGTGTTCGGCGATGCGCGGACAGGCGAAATTCCCCGAAGAGCAGAGCCCGGTGGTGATCAATGTCTGCAATTTCGCCAAGAGCGATCCGGCCCTGCTCAGCCATGACGACGCGCGCACCCTGTTCCACGAATTCGGCCATGCGCTGCACCAGATCCTCTCGGATGTGACCTATGAGAGCGTCAGCGGCACCTCGGTGGCGCGCGATTTCGTCGAATTGCCGAGCCAGCTCTATGAACACTGGCTTGATCAGCCCGAGGTGCTGGAGGAATTCGCCACCCATGCCGTGAGTGGCGCGCCGATGCCTGCCGAGATGCGCGACAAGCTGCTCGGGGCGGCGCATTTCGACATGGGTTTCCAGACCGTCGAATATGTCGCCTCCGCGCTAGTCGATCTCGCCTTCCATGACGGCCCGGCGCCGCGCGATCCGATGGCGAGACAGGCCGAGGTGCTGGCCGCGCTCGACATGCCCGAGGCGATCACCATGCGCCATGCAACGCCGCAATTCGCCCATGTCTTCTCCGGCGACGGCTATGCCAGCGGCTATTACAGCTACATGTGGTCCGAGGTGATGGATGCCGACGCCTTCGCCGCCTTCGAAGAGGCAGGGGGCGCCTTTGATCCCGGCCGCGCCCGCGCGCTCGAGGATCATATCCTCTCCAGGGGCGGCAGCCGTGACGCGGCGGAGCTTTACATCGGCTTCCGCGGACGCCTGCCCGGGGTGGAGGCCCTGCTCCGGGGGCGCGGGCTCGACTGACCCAAACGACAGCGGGCACCGCATGGTTTCCGCTTCTTTATGCCGAAAATACTCGAACCCCGACCCCGGCGGCCGGTGCCTTCAATAGCCGAGATCGCGATCCACCAGATGCAGCAGGCCCTCCCCGGCCTCGCTGCGGCGGATGTTCTCGACGATCACCTCCGCGGCGGTGGCCGCGCGGGTTTCCGCGGCGATATGGGGGGTCACGGTGACCTGCGGATGCGTCCAGAACGGGTGATCCTGCGGCAGGGGTTCGATGCGAAACACGTCTAGCGTCGCATGGGCGATCTGCCCGCTGTCGAGCGCGGCGATCAGGGCGTCATCGTCGATCAACGGCCCGCGGCCGGGATTGATGATGAACGCCCCGCGCGGCATGAGCGCGAGAGCCTGCGCATCGAGAATGTTCTGCGTCGCGGCGGTATCGGGCAGCAGCAGCACCGCGATATCGGCTTCCTCCAGCGCCAGATGCAGCCCCGCCTCGCCGCTAAGACAGCGGATCCCCGCGACCTGTTTCTCGCTGCGCGACCAGCCGGTCACGGGGAAGCCGAGACCGCCAAGCGCGGCGGCCGCCGCCTGTCCGAGCGCCCCGAGCCCGAGCATCGTCACCCGGCGCTCGCGGGCGAGCGGCACGTGCCGCGGCGCCCAGGTCGCGTCGCGGTTGAGAATGTCGCGGTCCATGCCGAGGTGATGGCGCATGACATGGCCGGTGACCCATTCGACCATGCCGGTGGTCAGCCCGTCATCGACCATCCGGGCCAGCGGGATCTTCAGGGTCTGGTTGCCGGTGATGGTTTCGACCCCGGCCCAGAGGCTGAGCACCGCCCTGGCCCGGCGATAGGGGGTGAAATCCTGCAACGGGCTGCTCGGCGCGTAGATGATGTAATCGACCTCTTCGGCGGGCATGTCGGTACCGAGCTCTGCCGCGATCCCGGCCTGCTGCAGCGCGCGGCGGAGATGCGGCTTGTAATCGTCCCATTGCCGTGATCCGGCGGCGAAGAGGATATTGAGCGACATGGTTACCTACCTTGGTCTGTGGACATGGGCCGATTGCACGAGGCCGAAGGCCAGGAGCAGCACCAGCATCGCCGAGCCGCCGTAGCTGACCAGCGGCAGCGGCACGCCGACCACCGGTGCCAGCCCCATCACCATCGACATGTTGACGGCAAAGAACAGGAAGAAGTTCAGCGCGATGCCGAAAATCAGCAGCGAGGAGAACCGGTCCCGGTTGATCAGCGCGCTGGTCACGCAGAATATCACGATCAGCGCATAGAGCCCGAGCAGCGAGACCCCCCCGACGAAGCCGAATTCCTCCGCCAGCGTGGTGAAGATGAAATCGGTATGTTTCTCGGGCAGGAAGTTGAGCCGCGACTGGGTGCCCTGCATGAAACCGCGGCCCGTCCAGCCGCCGGAGCCGAGGGCGATTTTCGACTGGGTGATGTGATAGCCGGCCCCGAGCGGATCGGTGCTCGGGTCGAGGAACGTGTCGATCCGCCGGTATTGATAGTCCTTGAGCAATTGCCAGGGCGTGCCGCGGGATTCGAACACTGCCGCGACGAGGCCGAAGGCGGCGGTGAGCACGGCGGCGAAATAGGCCCAATGCACCCCGGCTAGGAACATCAGCCCGCCCCCCGCGGTCAAGAGCAGGATCGCAGTGCCGAGGTCGGGCTGTTTGAGCACCAGCGCCGTCGGCAGCAGGATGATCAGCAGCGGCAGCAGCACCCAGAAGGGATGCGAGGTCCTGCGCGCGGGCAGCCAGTCGTAATAGGCGGCGAGGAACATCACCAGGGTGATCTTCATCAGCTCGGAGGGCTGCAGCCGCATGAAGCCGATGTCGATCCAGCGTTGCGCCCCCATGCCCACGGCGCCGAAAAACTCGACCGCGACGAGCAGCATCACGCTCACCCCGTAGGCCAGCCCGGCGAGGTTGCGCCAGAGCCAGATCGGCACCATCGCCACCGCGATCATCAGCGCCAGCCCGAGGCCGAAACGTTTCATCTGCGGTTCGGCCCAGGGGGTGAAGGATCCCCCCGCGACCGAATAGAGCATCAGGAAACCGACGCAGGCGACCGCCGCCAGCAAAAGGGTCAGCGGCCAGTTCAGTGCCAGCAGCTTGCGCGCCCCGGTGGGCACCGATTTGACGGTATATTCAAGATAGCTCACGCCCGGTCGCTCCCGTCGTCGGAGGATCGCGGCATCAGCGCGCGCAGCCGTTCCTGCTGTTCGCGGATCTCCTCGCGCACTCCGGTGGGATAGGCCTCGAGCGGCGGGTCGCCCCCGGCCAGCGCCTGCAGCATCACGTCGCGCGCGATCGGCGCGGCCACGGAAGAGCCGCCGCCGCCATGTTCGACCAGGACCGAGACCGCATAGCGCGGCTTCTCGTAGGGGGCATAGCAGACGAAGAGCGCATGGTCGCGGCGGTTCCAGGGCAGGTCGGCGTTGCTGGTCACGCCGCGCGCCCGCTCGGCGGCGGTGATGTTGCGGACCTGGCTGGTGCCGGTCTTGCCGGCCATGCGCATGTCCTCGGCGATGATCCGCGAGCGATAGGCGGTGCCGCGGCGATCGTTGACGACCTCGTACATCGCCCGGCGCATCTGGCGCAGGTTGTTCTCGTTGAGCCCGAGCGGCGCACCCGGCTCGCTCGGCCGTTCGATGCCATCGACCGACTTGACCAGCCGGGGCGTCACCATCTGTCCCGAGGCGAGCCGGGCGGTCATCACCGCGAGCTGCAGCGGCGAGGCGAGGGTGAAGCCCTGACCGATCGAGGAATTGACGGTGTCGCCGACCACCCATTCGGCGCCCCTGTTGGAGCGTTTCCACTGCTTGGTCGGGGTCAGCCCGGCGGCGACCGAGCTCAGCGCCAGCTCATGCTTGATGCCGAGGCCGAAACGGTTGGCCATGGCGGTGATCTTCTCGATTCCGACCTTCACGGCGAGGTCGTAATAATAGACATCGCAGGATTGCTTCAGCGAGGTTTTCAGATCGACCCAGCCATGACCCGCGCGTTTCCAGCAGTGAAAGCGGCGCCCGGCAACCTCGAGATGACCGGGGCAATAGGTGGTCTCGTCGGGGCCGATGATGCCTTCCTCGATCGCCGCCAGCGCGGTCATCATCTTGAAGGTCGAGCCGGGCGGATAGGTGCCCTGCACGGTCTTGTTGACCAGCGGGCGGTATTCGGAATTGAGCAGCGGGTTGTAATCGCGCGAGGAAATGCCGCCGATGAACAGGTTCGGATCGTAGCTCGGCGCCGAGACCAGCGCCGCGAGATCGCCGTTGGTGCAATCCATCACCACCACCGCAGCGCTTTCGCCGGTCAGCCGTGCCTGCACGTAGCTTTGCAGGTTGGCATCGACGGTCAGCTGCAGATCGGCGCCCGATTGTCCCTCGCGCCGGGCCAGTTCACGCATCACCCGGCCGGTGGCGTTGACCTCGACCTGCTTGGTCCCGGCGGAGCCGCGCAGCAGCCCTTCCTCGCGGGCCTCGACATTGATCTTGCCGATCTGGAAGCGCGGGATGCGCAGCACCGCGTCGGGATCCTCCAGCGCGTCGAGATCCTTCTGGCTGACCCGCCCGACGCGGCCGACCACATGGGCGAAATCCTCGCCGCGCGGATAGACCCGGGTCAGGCCGACCTCCGGGGTGATGCCGGGCAGGGCCGGGGCGTTTACCGAGACCTTGCTGACATCCTCCCAGCTCACGTCGTCGATCACCGTGACCGGCAGGAAGGGCGCCGAGCGGTTGATCTCCGCGGTGGCGCGGGCGCGGGTCTCGGGGTCGAGCCTCACCAGCTGGGCGAGCCGGTCGAGCACCGCCTCGACATCGCCCGCGTCCTCGCGCACCAGCACGATCCGGTAGGAAGGCACGTTCTGCGCCAGCCGCAGCCCGTTGCGATCGAAGATCTCGCCGCGTGCCGGGGGGATCAGCCGGATATTGACGCGGTTCTCTTCGGCCAGCAGGCGGAACTGGTCGGCCTGATCGACCTGCAGATAGCGCATCCGCGCCGCCAGCCCGCCCATGAACAATAGCTGCGCCCCGCCGAGCAGCGCGGCGCGGCGGGTGAGCCTGGTATGGCTGGCGTCGGTATCGGCGCGGGTGCGTCGCATCGGCGATCCGGCCCCCCTCATGCCCGGTGGCCCCTCGGGTCGAGATCGCCCGGCGCCGATTTGCGCACCCCCATCAGCCCGTGCGACACCGCCACCACCAGCGGATAGGAGATGATTGTCATGCCAAGCTCGCTGAGGCTCAGCGGCAGGGCGGGCAGCGGCACCATCACCAGCGTCAGGATCACCCGGTAGCCGAGGGTGACCAGCGTGATCACCATGGTCACCGCCAGCCATTCGGCGGCGAAGCTCGCGTCGCGCAGGTTGCGGCCCCGGACCTTCAGGTTTTCGCAGCCGATCAGCGCCAGCACCGCCAGCAGCCCGGGCGGGCGTTGCAGCAGCAGATCGGTCAGCAGGAAGACCGCGGCAAGGCTGATCGCGGGGACATATTCGGGGCGGCGCAGCGACCAGGCGCAGGCGAAGGCGAGCAGCAGGTCGGGCCCGGCCCAGCGGCGCGGCGTGGTTTCCAGCGGCAGGAGGTGGAAGAACGCGAGCAGCAGCGCCAGCCCGACGAAGGCGGCGCGCATCAGCCAGAGCCGGGTCGGGGAGAGATCGTTCATGGCCGGGCCTCCGGGCGGCGCGGCGGCGGCCCCTCGGCTTCGCCTGTCGCGCTCGATACGGCCGGATCCTGCTCCGGTTCAGGGGGCGTCTTGAGCGGCGCGAGCGGCTGTGCGCCTGGCAGGATCGGCCCCTCGGGGCCGATCACCTGGGCGGTGTCGGAGACCGGCTCCGTGCCATGCTGGCGCAGCACGCGGAGAAATTCGAGCCGCTCGTAATCGGCCGCGAGCCGGACCCGCAGGCGCCCGCCCGGATCGGCGGCGACCTGACCGATCAGCAGCCCGGCGGGAAAGACTCCGCCATCGCCGGAGGAGATCACCCGGTCGCCGGGACGCACCAGGTCCGGGTTCTCGATGAAATCGATCGGCGGCGCGGCGGAATTGTCGCCCGCGACCATGGCGCGCTGGCCCGAGGGCTGGATCGTCGCCGGGATGCGGCTCGAGGCATCGGTGAGCAGGATGACCCGCGCGGTATTCCTCGCCACGCCGGAGATCCGCCCGACAAGGCCGATCCCGTCCATCGTGGCCCAGCCATCGACCAGCCCGTCGCGCGCGCCGACATTGAGCAGCACCGACTGGCGGAAGGGCGAGCCGCTGTCGGCCAGCACCACGCCGGTCACATAGGTCAGCCGCGGGTCGAGCCGCACGTTGTTGAGATCGAGCAGCCGGGCGTTTTCCTGTTCGAGCTGCAGCGCTGCTTCCTTCCACGCCTGCATCTGGCGCAATTCGCTGCGCAGCTCGCGGTTCTGTTCGGCAAGCCGACGGTAGCTCTGGAAGTCGCGCAGCAAGTTGATCGTGCCGGTGACGGGCGCCATCGCCCAGTCGAGATTGGGCACGACCCGGTCGGTCACTTGGGCGCGGAACCTCTCGACCCGCGGGCTGTCGATGCGCCAGAGCAGGAAGACCGCGGCGAGGATCAGCACCAGCACGACCAGCAGCAGCCGCCGCAGCGGGCCGGTGAAATCGCTCGAGGATGACTTCTCTCTGGCCATGGGTTCAGCTTCCTGCCCGGGGATGGGCAGGGCAATCCTGCCGCTGGCCGGGTCTGACTATCTTGCGCGCGTCAGCTATCGTAGTCTATGGCGTGGCGCAGCTGCTTTTCATATTCCAGCGCCTTGCCGGTGCCAAGTGCCACGCAGTTGAGCGGCTCGTCGGCGACAGAGATCGCCAGCCCTGTCTGTTCGCGCAGCGCCAGATCGAGATCACCGAGCAGCGCGCCGCCGCCGGTAAGCATCACGCCGCGATCGACGATGTCGGCGGCGAGATCCGGCGGCGTTGTTTCGAGGGCGGTCATCACCGCTTCGCAGATCTGCTGCACCGGCTCGGCCAGGGCTTCGGCGATCTGCGCCTGGGTGACTTCGATCTCCTTCGGGATTCCGTTCAGCAGGTCGCGGCCGCGGATCTGCATCGAGGTGCCGCGCCCGTCGTCGGGCATCCGGGCGGTGCCGATCGAGGTCTTGACCCGCTCGGCGGTGGTCTCGCCGATCAGCAGGTTCTGCTGGCGGCGCAGGTAGCTGATGATGCCCTCGTCCATGCGGTCGCCGCCTACGCGGACGGACCGGGCATAGACGATGTCACCGAGGCTGAGCACCGCGACTTCGGTGGTGCCGCCGCCGATGTCCACGACCATGTTGCCGGTCGGATCGGTGATCGGCATCCCCGCGCCAATGGCCGCGGCGATCGGCTCGGCGATCAGCCCGGCCCGGCGCGCGCCCGCGCTCAGCACCGACTGGCGGATCGCGCGTTTCTCGACCGGGGTGGCGCCATGGGGCACGCAGACGATGATCTTGGGTTTGGAGAAGGTCGTGCGCTTGTGCACCTTGCGGATGAAATGCTTGATCATCTCCTCCGCCGTGTCGAAATCCGCGATCACGCCTTCGCGCATCGGGCGGATCGCCTCGATCGAGCCGGGGGTGCGGCCGAGCATCAGCTTGGCGTCTTCGCCGACCGCGAGCACTTTCTTGACCCCGTCCTTGACGTGATAGGCCACGACGGAAGGCTCCGACAGCACGATGCCCTTGCCCTTGACATAGACCAGCGTGTTGGCCGTCCCGAGGTCGATTGCCATGTCGGAGGAAAACAGACCGCGGAAACTATCAAAGTTGGACATAAAGCTACGGGACCTTGCAAAAATTCCTGTGGGCCCGGCGACTCTGGCGGGAGCGGGCTGCCCGCACTTATACGGGGCGGACTGCCGGGACGAAAGGGGGGATCGCCGACGGGGTGGCACGAACCCGCCACCGCGCTAGACTGAACGCGCATATCGTCGGCCCCGGCCGCAGTAAAGGAGAGAGGCAATGAAAAAAATCCAGGTGCTGGGTGTGCATCACATCACCCTGACCGGCGCCGACCGGCAGAGTTCGATCGACTTCTGGGAAGGAGTGCTGGGAATGCCCTTCGTCTTCGATCAGCCCAATCTCGACGATGCGGACGAGGGGCATCTCTATTTCGATCCCGGCGACGGGCGGCTGATCACCATCTTCACCAACGAGGCGCGCAAGCCGGTACATGGGCGGACGCCGACCGATCCAGGCTGTGTGCATCATCTGGCCTTCGAGGTGGACCGGGCGATGTTCGACCAGACGATCGAGCGGCTCGAGGCGCGCGGCATCGGTCATTCCGGCGTGAAGGACAGGGGCTTCATGCATTCGATCTATTTCAAGGATCCGCTGGGCCTGCTGATCGAACTGGCCTGCTATGCCTTCATCCCGCCGCGCGGCGCCAGCCACGCCGAGGTGATGATGGAGGCGCACAAGATCCGTGTGGCGGCCGGGGACGATCATATCGAGCGGCGCCATCTTGCGGATGCGACGGTGCGGATCGTCGAGCGTTCGCAGGGCTCGCTGAGCGATGACCGCGCTCCGGCCAACCCCTTCGACAGGGGGTGACCGGCGCCGGTGATACCCCCGCGGAAAGGGGGGTGTCATCGCGATGTCACAACCCCCGAGGGATTATGCCACGGGTGGTTTTGCGAATTGTGCCGCCCGGCGGTCGGGCCTAGCAGTCGGCGATATCGAACAGTGTCACAAGAAGGAAAACACCCATGTTCCGCAGTCTCAGCCTCTCCGCCACGATCTGCCTGATGGCAGGCGCCGCCGCGGCGGAAGTCACCTATGCCAATGCTTTCGCCAAGTACCACAATTTCGACGTTGACGGTGCGGGCGATGCCGATGCCTTCAGCCTCGGCGGCGCCATCGAATACCGCATGATGGACTGGACCTTCAACGCGGAGCTCGGCCGGATCGACATCGAGGATGTCGATTTCGATTTCGGCACCATCGGCGCCGGTTATCAGATGCGCAACGGCGTGACCCTCGGCCTGGACTACACCCGTTTCGAGATCGACAGCTTCGACAGCGACGTCGTCAGCGGCTATGCCATGCTGGATGCGGGCAGCTATGCGCTGGGTGCCTCGATCGGCGACGGGTCGGATCTCGACGATACGGTCTATTCGATCTTCGGCGCGATGGATGTCACCGCCAACGGCCGCGTCGGTCTGGATATCGTCCGCATCGAGGACGAGACGCTCTATGCCGGTTACGCGGATTACGACATGCAGGGCTACGAGCTGAAGGCCGATGTCATCTCGATGGACGGATTCGATCTGGTCGCGGTGGCCGGGGCCTATGAATTCGGCAACGGTTTCTCGGCGATCGCCTCGCTTTCGCATCTCGACCTGCTCGGCCTGGATGGCAATGCCTTCACCATCGGTGGGCGTTATGAATTCGCGCCGGGCGTCAATGCCGAGCTGGCGCTGGGCCAGATCGACTTCGACGGTGCGCAGGACATCGATCAGATCACCTTCGGCGTGCAATATGAGCTGGGCGACAAGACTTCCAAGCGCCGCTCGCTGGGCAATATCTTC
Source organism: Sulfitobacter aestuarii (assembly GCF_042685005.1). Classification (NCBI taxonomy): domain Bacteria; kingdom Pseudomonadati; phylum Pseudomonadota; class Alphaproteobacteria; order Rhodobacterales; family Roseobacteraceae; genus Sulfitobacter; species Sulfitobacter aestuarii. Next base: position 36,133 of record NZ_JBHUMP010000011.1, read on the forward strand.
TCCAGCGCCACGTCGAGCCTGTCGGGTCTGACCAGCTTCTGAAGCCAGTGCCGCAACGCGAAACGAAAAGCCCCGCATCATCGGATGCGGGGCTTTTTTAGTGCCGGGCCGGGGCTGAAATCCGAGCAGTAACGTCGGGCGTCAGCTGACGTCTTTCCAGTTGATCTCGCGCCCGTCGGTGCCGCCCTTGTCGCGGCGAACCAGCAGGCGGTTGAGCGCGTGCACATAGGCCCGCACCGAGGCGACCACGGTGTCGGTATCGGCCGATTGCCCGGTGACGATGCGTCCGTCCTCCTCAAGCCGGACGGAGACGGTGGCCTGCGCATCGGTGCCCTCGGTCACGGCATGGACCTGGTAGAGCTGCAGCCGCGCGCGGTGCGAGACCAGATCCTTGATGCAGTTGAACGCGGCATCGACGGGGCCGTCGCCGGTCTGGCTGGTGGCCTGTTCCGCGCCGTCGATCGTCAGCACCATATCGGCCTTCTGGGGCCCCTCGGTGCCGCAGACCACGGTCATCGACTTGAGCTGGATACGCTCGCTTTCGGGATCGGAAGTGGTGCGCATCAGGGCGATGAGGTCGTCGTCATAGACCTCCTTCTTGCGGTCGGCGAGTTCCTTGAACCGCACGAAGACGTCCTTGAGCTGGTTGTCGCCCAGCTCGAACCCGAGGTTCTCGAGCTTGGAGCGCAGCGCGGCGCGGCCGGAATGTTTGCCCATGACGATATTGGTCTCGGCGAGGCCGACATCCTCGGGACGCATGATCTCGAAGGTCTCGGCGTTCTTGAGCATGCCGTCCTGATGGATGCCGCTTTCATGGGCGAAGGCGTTCTTGCCGACGATGGCCTTGTTGAACTGCACGGCGAAGCCCGAGACGGCGGCGACGCGGCGGGACAGGTTCATGATCTTGGTGCTGTCGATCCGGGTCTGGAACGGCATGATGTCATTGCGCACCTTCAGCGCCATCACCACCTCTTCGAGCGCGGTATTGCCCGCGCGCTCGCCGAGCCCGTTGATCGTGCATTCGATCTGCCGCGCCCCGGCCTCGACCGCCGCAAGGCTGTTGGCGGTCGCCATGCCGAGATCGTTGTGGCAATGGGTGGCGAAGACGATCTCGTCGGCGCCCGGCACCCGCTCGCGCAGCATGGCAATCAGCGCGGCACTTTCGCGCGGGGCGGTATAGCCGACGGTATCGGGAATGTTGATCGTCGTCGCGCCGGCCTTGATGGCGATCTCGACGGTGCGGCAGAGGTAATCCTCCTCCGTCCGGGTCGCGTCCATCGGCGACCATTGCACGTTGTCACAGAGGTTGCGGGCGTGGGTCACGGTCTCGTGGATCCGGTCGGCCATCTCGTCCTGGCTGAGGTTCGGAATGGCGCGGTGCAGCGGCGAGGTGCCGATGAAGGTGTGGATCCGCGGCTGCGCGGCATGTTTCACCGCCTCCCAGCAGCGATCGATATCCGGCAGCTGGGCGCGGGCAAGGCCGCAGATCACGCTGTTGCGACTTTGCCGGGCGATCTCGGAAACAGCCTTGAAATCGCCTTCGGAGGCGATCGGGAAACCGGCTTCGATGATGTCGACGCCCATTTCGTCGAGCAGCCCGGCGATCTCGAGCTTTTCGGCATGGGTCATGGTCGCGCCGGGAGATTGCTCACCGTCGCGCAGGGTGGTGTCGAAAATCAAGACGCGGTCTTGTTGAGCTTTATCGGTCATTCTGTAAGCTTTCTGTTCTGCTGTGAATTTCTGGCGCGCGGCACATCCCTCTGAGCGGGCGCGCCGGGGTGGCACGCTCAGAGGCGGCTTAGCAGCAGCAGGTGGGCACGCAGCAGCGCCGCGGCGGGGCGCGGCAGGGTCGGAATATTGGCGGCGTGGGTCATGGCGACAGTTATAACGGCGCCCGGGCAAATGAAAAGAGGGGTTTTGCAGGAGTCTTCGATGGCGCCGTGCACGGCACGGCGCGGCCTCCGGCGGAGGTATTTGAAGTCAGAAGAAGCAGGCTGCGGCGTTGAAGCATGGCGGGTGGCGGCTATCTGATCCGCATGGCACGGGTATTGATCATCGGGGCATCAGGCGGGATCGGCAGCGCGCTGGCCACGGCCTGCCGCGCGCGGGGCGATGCGGTGAGCGGCCTGTCGCGCTCGCGTGACGCGTTGGATCTGACCGACGAGGCGTCGGTGCGGCGTCATCTCGGGGCCTGCGAGGGGCAATTCGATCTGGTGCTGGTGGCGAGCGGGGCGTTGGAGATCGGCGGGGCGCGGCCGGAGAAGAGCCTGAAGGCGCTGCGCGCCGAGGCGATGGCGGCGCAATTCGCGGTGAATGCGATCGGACCGGCACTGGTGCTCTCGCATGCACCGGCGCTGTTGGCGCGCGACCGGCGCGCGGTGCTGGCGGTGCTTTCGGCGCGGGTCGGCTCGATCGGGGACAATCGGCTCGGCGGCTGGGTGAGCTATCGCGCGGCCAAGGCGGCGGTGAACCAGGTGGTCCGCTGCGCGGCGATCGAACTGGGGCGCAGCCATCCCGAAAGCATCTGCGTGGCGCTGCATCCGGGCACGGTGGAGACCGAATTCACCCGCAGGTATCTGGGGCGGCATCCGGCGGTGCGCCCGGCGGAGGCGGCGCGTAACCTGCTGTCGGTGATCGACGGGCTGACACCGCGGCAAAGCGGCGGGTTCTTCGACTGGGCGGGCGAGGCGGTACCCTGGTGATCAGCCGTCGTTGCTGAGCGCGCCGTCATCCCAGGTGCCGCTGGCCTCCTCGCCGGTGGCGTAGCGCATGGTGCCGTTGCCCTGGCGCTTGCCGGCCTTGAACGTCCCCTCGTAGACATCGCCATTGGCATAGGTCGCCTTGCCCTCGCCCTCGATCTCGCCATCGGTCCAGTCGCCCTCATAGGTGAAGCCGCTGGCCATGGTGATCTTGCCCTTGCCGTGGCGCTGTCCGGCCTTGAACGCGCCTTCATAGATCGTGCCGTCGGGGTAGGTCGCCTTGCCCTCGCCGTGGCGCTGGCCGTCCTTCCAGGCGCCTTCATAGCGATAGCCGTCGGCATAGGTCATCACGCCGCGCCCGTCGTTGCGGGCATTCTTGAACTCGCCTTCATAGGTGACGCCGTTGGGATAGGTGGCGCGGCCCTCGCCTTCGATCACCCCCTTGGCCCATGACCCTTCGTAGGTCGAACCGTCGGGATAGGTGATCTTGCCAGAGCCATCGGCGAGATCGTCGCGGAACGCGCCTTCGTAGACCGAGCCGTCGGGATAGGTGACGCGGCCTTCGCCTTCGATCTTTCCGTTGACCCAGGAGCCGGTATAGACATAGCCGTCGACCCCGGTGAAGGTGCCGCTGCCCTCGCGGCGGTCGTCCTTGAATTCGCCTTCATAGACATCGCCGTTGGCATAGGTCACGCGGCCCGTGCCGGAGCGGCGGCCGTTGACCAGCTCGCCTTCGTAGACATCGCCGTTGGGCTGGGTCAGGATGCCCTTGCCGTCGATCTGGCCGTCCTTCCACAGACCGTCATAGACCAGCCCGTCGGGCATCGTCAGGGTGCCGGTGCCGCTGCGCTTGCCACCCTTGATCTCGCCCTCATAGACCGCGCCGTCGGGATAGGTGATCGTGCCGATCCCCTGTTTCTCGCCATCGACCCAGTCGCCCTTGTATTCATAGCCGCCCGGGCTTTGCATCACGCCCTTGCCGTGATGTTTGGCATTGCGGAACTGGCCCTCGTAGCGCACCCCGTTGGCATAGAGCGCCACGCCCTCGCCGAGAATGGCCCCGGCCTGCCATTCGCCCTCGTAGGTGCCGCCGTCGGCGAAGGTGATCTTGCCGAAACCGTCGGGCTTGCCCTTGGTGAAGCCGCCTTCATAGACCGAACCGTTGGGGAACCGCGCGATGCCTTCTCCCTTGATCTCGCCATCGACCCAGTCGCCGGAATATTCATAGCCGTTGGGCAGACGGTAGGTGCCGGTGCCGTGCTGCAGCCCGCCGCGGAAGGTGCCCTCGTAGATGCCGCCATCGTCATATTGCTTGGTCAGCACCTTGCCGTCCTGCGCGAGCGCGGGCAGGGGCAGCAGGGCGAGGCAGAGGATCAGCGGGCGGATTGACATGGGCGAACCTGTTTTGACGGGCGGGGCCTGGGCAGCTCTGACGGGCGGCACCTCCCCTTGCGAGATTGGCTTAAACCTATGCAAAGGGGGCTAGCGGGGCAATCGTCTTTTGCCCGGGTGCCGGGCTTGGGCTTCCCCTTGGCGCGTGATCTGCTACATCGGGGCGGAACAGCAGAAGGGCCGCGCATATGGCAGATCGTTTTCGCATCACCCTGGGGCAGCTGAACCCGGTCGTCGGCGATCTGGCGGGCAATGCCGCCCTGGCGCGCGAAACCTGGGAGAAGGGCAAGGCGGCGGGGGCCGATCTGGTGGCGCTGCCGGAGATGTTCCTTACCGGCTACAATGCCCAGGATCTGGTGTTGAAACATGCGTTTCAGCTCGATGTGATGGCACATCTCGAGACGCTGGCGGCGCAATGCGCCGAGGGTCCCGCGTTGGCGATCGGCGCGCCCTGGGTCGAGGGCACGGTGCTTTACAATGCCTATCTGATCCTGAAGGACGGCAGGATCGCCAGCGAGATCTTCAAGCACGAGCTGCCCAACGAGACGGTTTTTGACGAAGTGCGCACCTTTGCCTCCGGCCCGCTGTCGGGACCCTATGACGTGGGCGGCGTGCGCATCGGCTCGCCGATCTGCGAGGATGCCTGGCACCCGGACGTGGCCGAGACACTGGCGGAGACCGGTGCCGAATTTCTGCTGGTGCCGAATGGCTCGCCCTATTACCGCGGCAAGATGGAGACCCGCTTCAACCTGATGGTGGCGCGGGTGGTGGAGACCGGGCTGCCGCTGATCTATCTCAACATGGTCGGCGGTCAGGATGACCAGGTCTTCGACGGGGCGAGCTTCGCGCTCAATCCCGGCGGGGCGCTCGCGGTGCAGCTTCCGGCCTTTGACGAAGAGATCCGCCATGTCGATCTGGAGCGCGGCGATGCCGGTTGGCGGGTGGTGCCGCAGGCCCTGGCGGCGATGCCGGATGAATGGGAGCAGGATTACCGCGTCATGGTACTGGGGCTGCGCGATTACATGCGCAAGACCGGGTTCGAGAAAGTGGTCCTGGGCCTGTCGGGCGGGATCGATTCCGCCATTGTCGCGACCATCGCGGTCGATGCGCTCGGCGCGAAGAATGTGCGCTGCGTGATGCTGCCCTCGGAATATACGTCCGACCATTCGCTGAAGGATGCCGAGCAGCTCGCCGAGGCCTTGGGTAGCCAGTATGATTATCTGCCGATCGGCGCGGCGCGCCGCGCGATCACCGATACGCTGGCGCCCCTGTTCGCGGGCACGGAACCGGACCTGACCGAAGAGAACATCCAGTCGCGGCTGCGCGGGTTGCTGTTGATGGCACTCAGCAACAAGTTCGGCGAGATGCTGCTGACCACCGGCAACAAGTCGGAAGTGGCGGTGGGCTATGCGACGATCTATGGCGACATGGCGGGCGGCTACAATCCGATCAAGGATCTCTACAAGACCCGGGTTTTCGAGACCTGCCGCTGGCGGAACGCGCAGCACCGGGACTGGATGCGCGGGCCGGACGGCGCGGTGATCCCGGAAAACATCATCAACAAGCCGCCGAGTGCCGAGCTGCGCGAAGATCAGAAGGACAGCGACAGCCTGCCGGATTACCCGGTGCTCGATGCGATCCTGGAGATCCTGGTGGATCAGAACGGCTCAATCTCCGATTGCGTGGCGGCCGGGCTCGAGCGCGAGGTGGCCAAGAAGGTCGAGCATCTGATCTATATCAGCGAGTACAAGCGTTTCCAGTCGGCACTGGGACCGCGGCTCACCAAGGGGGCGTTCTGGCTCGACCGACGCTATCCGATCGTCAACCGCTGGCGCGACCCGTCCTGACGCTGTCGGACCGCGGAGGCGCGTTGTGATCGAACTTCGCGGGACGCGGATGATGACGCCCGATTTCCGTCCTTCTCACAGGCCCGGCGACAATCGTGAAGCTGCCAGTTCCTGTCGCTAATCTTTTGAAACCAGTGAAATTCTGCCGGTGGGTAGCGCCGGTCGGCATGAAGCTGCCGCTTTCGTGCAGCGGTTGAGGACGCATCTGGAAAAGTCGGCTTCTGCTTGGAACCTGCGGCCGTGATCGAGGTTCATTCCCCAGTCAGGCAGCGGGCATGATGCGGCAACCATAACGGGGCCGGACCGCTGCCATTGGAAGGAGAATACAATGCGTATCGCAAAACTTGGAATGGCCTCCGTCATCGCCCTTACCGCCGCCGCCCCGGCCTTCGCCCAGAGCGCCGAAGCCATCGCTGCCACCGATCTCAACATCCGCAGCGGCCCCGGCCCGCAATTCGAAGTTGTCGGCGTGATCCCCGGTGGCGAAACCGCCGCGGTGGAAGGCTGCCTTGACGCCAATACCTGGTGCAAGGTCGATTTCGACGGCACGGCGGGCTGGTCCTCGTCCAATTACCTCGCGGTATCTGTCGAGGAAGAGGCCGTGGCGCTGAGCGCCAATCCGGCGACCATCGAGGTCAATACCGTGACCTATGAGAACACCGAAGAGACCCAGGCCGACAAGAACGCCGGTGCCGCGGCCGGTGCCACGATCGGCGCGCTGACCGCCTATGCCGTCGGCGGCCCGATCGGCGGCATCGTCGCCGGTGGCATCCTCGGCGGAGCGGCCGGATCGGCGGCGGTCGAGCCGACCACCGAAACCGTCACCTATGTGACCTCGAACCCGGTCGAAACCGTCTATCTGGACGGCGAAGTCGTGGTCGGTGCGACGGTGCCCGAAAACGTGACCACCTATGAAGTGCCGCAGGACGGTCTGCGTTATGCCACCATCAACGGCCAGACGGTGCTGGTCGAGACCGAAAGCAACGCCATTGTCCACGTGGTGCGGTAACCACAGCGACGGCTGATTGATCAGAAAGGCCCGGGTTTGCGGCGGAGCCATTCCGAGTTGTAGGACACGGGCGGCAGGAAACTGTCGCCCGTTCTCCGTTTTGGATCGTCATCGACCCTGAAGTTTCGCCCACATCGGCGTGCCGTGGAACAGCCAAGGCTGGTAGAGAATCCTGGCGAGGTCGGGGAGGTGAGGTCGGTCGTCCCGCCGGCGGTCTCGCTTCTTCTTGGTGGCTCCGCCCGAGGTTTCCTCCTCGGTAGCGCTGTCCTCCTCCCGACCAGAGTCCTTCGGTTGCGACGGCTTATGGACACCCATCCGCATTGCCGGGGTGGTCCGGATGACCTTGTCGGCGCGCCTCTTCGGCACGAGGATCACCTTGTCTGTGCCCGGCACCGCGAGGCGCCTCAGCTGCTCACCATTCTTTGCCGGATGAGCAGCATCCTCCGTAGCGTCTGTGGTCGGGCCTTCCGCAGTCGATGCATCCGCCTCCAGAGGCGTTCTGTAGGGTCTCCAGTCGAAGAAGTTGTAGTGCACGCGCCATATGTTCATCAGGGCGATCAGGACGCGCGGATTGTAGGCGGCGCCGTTGATGTATGAGGCGCCCAAACGAGAGCTACGACCGCCAGCACGCTGAATGATACTGACGCGCTCGCGGATCGCGTTCATGAAGGTGGAGGTCGGCTGGATCGTTGCGTGGATGACCCTGCGGGTTATGGCGGCGCGGAGTTCCGGGTCGTCGATCTCGTCGTCGATGCCGAGCCGTCGGTAGGCGGCGCGATAGCGCGGGGACAGGATCGGGAAGCCCACCGTCTTGTCGATCTCGTTGGCCGTCTGGATGGGACTATTGACCCACAAGCGAGGGAATGCGGCCGAGGCAAGGTTTGGCCCCACCCACGAGCTTCTCGACTGATCATTTGGGTCGGTGCGGAAGGCGGGACTCAGGTGTGAGGATGTCCAGCTCTGTAGCGCCTCCCAAGGTGCCAGGTCGGGATGCATCTCGCACCACGCCGCGAGGCTTTCCGAGAACTGCGCCTGCTTCTCTCGGATACGGTCGATCGGCGCATCTTTCCTGAAACCGATGACCGCCCATTCGAACCTGTCCGCCAGGATCTCCTCCCGAAAGATGTGCGGCACGACCCGGGCCATCTGCCCTTCCTTCTCGCCGACGAGGGTGAGCTTGCCACTCGGGATCATCCACTTGAGGCAGGCGAGCGAGGCCGCTTTCGTGTAGGTATCGCGCGTCATTACGCCATCGAAGGCGTTTCGGCTGTCGCGCTCGTGCTTCACGAAGTTGAACCATTGATCGCGAAGGTGCTCGATCTCGTCGGCCCGGGCGCTGGCGGCCTGCGTCGCCATGTAGGCCTCTGGCGAGAGCGCTTCTCCGGCGGCATCGAATGCCTTGGCGGTCCGCCCCACAAAATGGCGCAGGCGCTTCTCCGCGGCGGAGAAGAGTGCTGGCTCGTCGAACCGCGCTGTCGGCCGCTGGAAGTGGAGCAGTGGCGCGGTGAAGGTGCCTTTCGAGTTCCGATACTGCTTGCGAAGAGTCGCGCCCCGAGCGACGCAGAAATAGGCGTCCTCGATGACCTCCAGCGGGTCGATGGTCGGATCGAAATCCACATCGCAGCGGAAGACATAGCCTGACCGGATGTCGGCGCTGACCGAGCAGTTCAGCTGCGTGATCTTGCGGTCGATCTTGGTCTGCCAGTTCACCCCCATAACGATGTCGTCGTGAGCGATGCGGGTGTGGGTGTATGGCTTGCCGTCCTTGATGCGCTGCCGTTCGACGCCCTTTCGCCATTCCGCAAGTTGCGCCTGTTCGTAGGCGAGGAGGGTCCGTTCGAGCCAGAAGATGCGATCGTAGAGCCTGGACATTCCCGGCTCCGTTTCGCCTCTCGGCGTCCGAAGAATGCGCCGAATGTCGTGGAGGCCAGCGCCGTTGGCCAGCAGAGACAATATCTCGATGTTCTCGTCGCGCTTCTTCTGTCGACGATGTTCGCTGGAAACCGTGAAGCGGGAGCCAGGCAGTCCCTTGCAGGGCTTGTGGATCACCCGGACAAAGCGCGCACGAGGCACAGAACCCTTCTTGTGGCCGACCTTTCGCGATGGCTTGCCGTTGGCGCCGTTGAAAATGAACTCCTCGGGCTTTTCCAGATAACCGGTGCCGCAGTTGCCGCAGCACGGCCCCTCCAGGGCGCCGTTCTGGACCCATAATCGATGCCGCTCCTCCTCGTAGGCCTCATTCGAAATCAGCCTGGTCCGAACGCCACATTCCGAGTTGCCCCGGAGGTGCTGGCAGATCAGGACCCGACCGTCATTCCAGGCACGCGGATCACCGGTGAACTCGAACGCATCGGTCTCTCGATGCAGGTTATCGCCGCTCTCAGCCTCCATCTTGTAGCGTCCGACGCCATGCGCAACCGCGGGGTCGGCCATCGCGGCCTTCAGTCGCCGCTCGGCCGAGCCACGCCCCACGAAGGCGTGCTTTGCTGGAGCCGGTTCGATCCCGTAGTTCCCGCAATCGGGATCGCCGCAGCAGTTGAGATTTGTGTCGCCCGATACGCGAGGGTATACTTGCGCGAGCGTGAGGTTTTCCAGGCTCTTCACCTTGTCCGGTCCTTTCGTCCGTTTCTGGGTCAAGAGCTCGCGCACCTCCAAGATTGGCCGGTCTGGCCAATGACGAAATCAGGCGGGCGCAAGAGAGCGCTCACCGCGGGAAGTTCGGACTTCCCGCGATTCCGCCTCTGATGACGGAAAAATCAGCCGAGATTAGGGCAAAAAAACAAAAAGCCTGCCGACCTTTCGGTCGGCAGGCTGGTAGGACGCGTGTCCTATAGTGCGGAATGGCTCCGTTTGCGCCCGGGCCTTTTTGCATGGGCGCGCCGGTATGCTAGTCTTAAGGACACAGAGCCGGGAATGGAGGCAGAGATCGACGAGGTCAGCGAATTCCTGCGGCAGGTCACGCCGGAGCGGCGGCACGGCGAGGCGCGGGCGCTCGATGCGCTGTTCCGCGAGGTCACCGGCTGGAATCCGGTGCTCTGGAAAGGCGGAATGCTCGGCTATGGCCGCTATGATTATACCTACGCATCCGGCCATTCCGGCAGCTGGTTCGCCACCGGCTTCGCGCCGCGCAGGGCACGGCTTTCGATCTATATCATGCCGGGATATGCCGATTTCGACGTGATCCTGACGCGGCTCGGCAAGCACAAGGTCGGCAAATCCTGTCTCTATCTGAACAAGCTGGCGGATGCCGATCAGGGGGTTCTGGCCGAGCTGATCCGGGCCGGGCTGCGCGATCTGGCGGGGCATTGGCCGGTGCGGCCGAGCTGAGCGCGATCTGGACAAATCGGGCGCCCTGTGACACTTGGGCGAGCAACAGGAGAGCGCGCCACATGTCCGATCAGACCATCACCCGTTTCGCCCCGTCGCCCACCGGCTGGATCCATGTCGGCAACCTGCGCACGGCGCTGATGAACTTCCTCATCGCACGCAAGGCGGGCGGCAGTTTCATCCTGCGCATCGACGATACCGACCCCGAGCGCAGCAAGGAAGAATATGTCGACGGCATCAAGCGCGACCTCGACTGGCTCGGGCTGCATTGGGACCGGGTGGAGCGGCAATCCGAGCGGCTCGAGAAATATCACGCCGCGGCGGATGAGCTGCGCCGGATGGGGCGGTTTTACGAGGCCTTCGAGACGCCGACCGAGCTCGACCTCAAGCGCAAGAAGCAGCTCAACATGGGCCGCCCGCCGGTCTATGACCGGGCAGCGTTGAAGCTGAGCGATGCCGAGAAGGACGCGCTGCGCGAAGAGCGCGGGTCCGGGGTCTGGCGTTTCAAGCTCGATCAGGAGCGGATCGAGTGGCAGGACGGGATCCTCGGGGATATTTCCATCGATGCGGCCAGCGTTTCCGATCCGGTGCTGATCCGGGGTGACGGTCAAATTCTCTATACCCTGGCAAGCGTCGTCGATGACACCGAGATGGGGGTTACCGACGTGGTGCGCGGATCGGATCATGTGACCAATACCGCGACGCAGATCCAGATCATCGAGGCGCTCGGCGGGCAGGTGCCGCGTTTTGCGCATCACTCGCTGCTGACCGGGCCGCAGGGCGAGGCGCTGAGCAAGCGGCTTGGCGTGCTGGCGCTGAAGGATCTGCGCGAGCAGGGCGTGCAGCCCTTCGCGCTGCTGAGCCTGATGGCGCGGCTTGGCTCCAGCGATCCGGTGGAGCTGCGCAGCGACATGGATGCATTGATCGAGGGGTTCGATATCGAGCGTTTCGGCTCGGCGCCGACCAAGTTCGATGTCGCGGACCTGTTCCCGCTCACCGGGCGCTACTTGCAGACCCTGCCGCTTTCGGCGGTGAAGAACGAGGTGTCGGCGCTTGGCGTGCCGGAGGATCAGGCGGAACGGTTCTGGGCAGTGACCCATGAGAATATCCACACGCTGAAGGATCTCGACGGCTGGTGGGCGATGTTCCGTGACGGGGCGGAGCCGGTGATCGAGGACGAGGACCGGGAGTTCGTCAAGGAGGCGATGGCGCTGCTGCCTGAGCAGCCGTTTGACGATCAGACCTGGGGCAACTGGACCGCGGCTGTCAAGGAAGCCACCGGGCGCAAGGGGCGCGGGCTGTTCCGGCCGTTGCGACTGGCACTGACCGGGCAGGAGCACGGGCCGGATATGGGGCAGCTGATGCCGCTGTTGCAGGTGGTGAAGGCGCGGTCGTAGCCCGGGCGGCGGGTCCGGGCGCTCCGCGGGGAGTATTTTTCGCATAAAGAAGCTGCGGCGCGTTTCGGGGGCGAAGCGCGCCGATCTACTGTCAGGCGATTATCGCGGACAGCCGGTCGAGGTGATGATCGACGAGGGCACGCTCGTCATCGGTCAGTGCCTGATGACGCGGGTAGCGCGGGGCGGCGCGGTCGTCGAGGATCGGGATATGCCAATTGTCCGTCGTCTCGAAGAACCGGGTGACCCCGTCGATCCCGTAGATCCGGGCAAAACCCTGCACCACCACGTCGAGATAGCTCAGCAGAATCACCTGTTCGCCGGAGGGGCGGTTGCTGTCGGGCGGGATCGCGTAATGGGCGATTTCCGGCGCGGGCAGGATATCGTGCAGCACGGCGTCGCCCGAGGCGTGGCGCGCATAGCCATATTCGCGCGCATCGAGTGCCGCCCAATCGGCCCCCGGCACCGCCGCGATCAGCCCGTCGATGGTGGAGGCCGGGTCAGAGACCGCGGTCAGGAACACGATATCGCGCGCATCGGTGCGCACCCAGGCGCGGCGCCAGCCCCTGAGCCGTGCCGGTCTGGTGTCGGGATAGGCATGGGTGTTCTCGTTCACGAGGCTGCCATAGCCGAAGAAATAGGGGGTCATCTGCCTGCTCTGCCAAAAATGGGATCGCGCGCAGAAAAGCATTGTTGAGCGGGGGAGACAAGCGCGCTTGACGCGGGCGTATGCCACGGCATACCAATGCGCATCCGTCACGGGAGAATCGGCTGGCAAGCCGGTGCCGAAGGAGCAACCGCCCCGGAAACTCTCAGGCTCAAGGACCGCGACGGGACCGACAGACTCTGGAGAGAGGCGCGCAACGCGTCCGCCGAAGGGATAACGATCTCAGGCGAAAGGACAGAGGGGGCATCAGGGTCGCATTGCGCGACGCGGGTGCCGGTTTGCTCTATGGTGGCTCCGGTGGAAACGGGAGGAAGCCGGATGAGCGATCTGAAGCGCACGTCATTACACGATCTGCATGTGGAGCTCGGGGCCAGGATGGTGCCCTTCGCGGGCTATGACATGCCGGTGCAATACCCGATGGGGGTCATGAAGGAACATCTGCACACGCGCGCGGCGGCCGGGCTGTTCGACGTCGGGCATATGGGGCAGGTGATGATCCGGGCCCGATCCGGCAGGGTCGAGGATGCGGCATTGGCGCTCGAGCGGCTGGTGCCGGTGGATATTCTCGGGCTCGGTGTGGGGCGTCAGCGCTATGGCATGTTCACCAATGAGCAGGGTGGTCTGCTGGACGATCTGATGCTGGCCAATCTCGGCGATCGACTTTTCGTGGTGGTCAATGCCGGCTGCAAGGAGGCCGATATCGCGCATATGCGCGCCGCGCTGTCGCAGGATTGCGAGATCGAGGTGCTTGAGGATCGCGCGCTGCTGGCGCTGCAGGGGCCGAAAGCCGCCGAGGTGCTGGCGCGGTTGCAGCCCTCGGTCGCGGAGCTGAAATTCATGGACGTGGCGCAGGATGTCGAGATCGACGGGATCGCCACGCTGGTTTCGCGCTCCGGCTATACCGGCGAGGATGGCTTCGAGATTTCCCTGCCCGGCGACAAGGCAGAGCAACTGGCGCGGAGCTTGCTGGGGTTCGACGAGGTCGAGATGATCGGGCTCGGCGCGCGGGATTCGCTGCGGCTGGAGGCCGGGCTCTGCCTTTATGGCCATGACATCGATGAGAGCACCGATCCTGTCGAGGCCGGGCTGTCCTGGGCGATCCAGAAGGTGCGGCGCCGGGGCGGTGAGCGGGAGGGCGGTTTCCCGGGGGCGGAGACGGTGCTGGCGGTGCTGGAGAATGGCGCGGCCCGCAAGCGCGTCGGGCTGCGCCCCGAGGGCCGCGCGCCGATGCGCGAGGGCGTGGCGCTCTACGATGCGTCCGAGGGCGGCAGCCTGGTCGGGGAGGTCACATCGGGTGGCTTCGGGCCAAGCGTCAACGGTCCGGTGGCGATGGGTTATGTCGCGCGCGCGCAGAGCGCTGTCGGCACCGCGCTTTGGGGTGAGGTGCGCGGCAGGCGGTTGCCGGTCGAGATTGTCAGCCTGCCCTTCGTTGCGGCAGGCTTCAAGAGATGATTCCAACAGGGGAAAAGTGACATGAAATATACAGAAGAGCATGAATGGCTGCGCGTCGAGGGTGACGAGGTCATTGTCGGGATTACCAGCCACGCGGCGGAGCAGCTTGGCGATGTGGTGTTCGTGGAATTGCCCGACGAGGGCACCACGGTAAGCAAGGACGACGAGGTCGTGGTGATCGAATCGGTCAAGGCAGCCTCGGACATCCTGGCGCCGATCGATGGCGAGATCATCGAGGTGAACAGCGCGCTCAGCGAGAATCCCAGCATGGTGAATGACGATCCGCAGGGCGAGGCCTGGTTTTTCAAGCTGAAGCCGAGCGATCCGTCGCAGATGGACGAATTCATGGATGAGGCGGCCTATCTGAAATTCATCGGATAGGCGCATTGGCCCGGACGGCGCGACCGTCCGGGCGCAAACGGAACTTTACGCAGGGGGTTGGGCCATGACATTCAAGCCGACCGAATATTTGCCTTACGATTTCGCCAATCGCCGCCATATCGGCCCGTCGCCTGCGGAGATGACGCAGATGCTCGATGTCGTTGGATTCGACGATCTCGAGGCATTGATCGATGACACGCTTCCCAAGGCGATCCGCGCCAAGGAGCCGCTTGATTTCGGCAAGGCGATGTCGGAGCGCGAGCTGCTCGAGCATATGCGCATCACCGCCAGCAAGAACAGGGTGCTGACCTCGCTGATCGGGCAGGGCTATCACGGCACGGTCACGCCCCCGGCGATCCAGCGCAACATCCTGGAGAACCCGGCCTGGTATACGGCCTATACGCCGTACCAGCCCGAGATCAGCCAGGGACGGCTCGAGGCGTTGCTGAACTTCCAGACCATGGTCAGCGACCTGACCGGGCTCGAGATCGCCAATGCTTCGCTGCTCGATGAATCCACCGCCTGCGCCGAGGCAATGACCATGGCGATGCGGTCGGCCAAGTCGAAGGCCAAGGCGTTCTTTATCGATCGCGATTGTCATCCGCAGAACATCGCCGTGATGCGGACCCGCGCCGCGCCGCTGGGGATCGAGGTGATCGTCGGAGATCCGGACAAGATGGAGGCGGACAAGGTCTTCGGCGCGATCTTCCAATATCCGGGCACCTACGGACATGTGCGCGATTTCACCGGGCATATAGGGGCGCTGCATGAGCATGAGGCCATCGGAATCGTCTCCGCCGATCCGCTGTCGCTGACGCTGCTGAAGGAACCCCGCGAGATGGGGGCGGACATTGCCGTCGGCTCGACCCAGCGTTTCGGCGTGCCCGAGGGCTATGGCGGGCCGCACGCGGCCTATATGGCCTGCAAGGATGCGATGAAACGCGCCATGCCCGGACGGATCGTCGGGGTGTCGATCGACGCCCATGGCAACCGTGCCTATCGTCTGGCGCTGCAGACCCGCGAGCAGCATATCCGCCGCGAGAAGGCGACCTCCAACGTCTGCACCGCGCAGGCTTTGCTGGCGGTGATGGCGTCGATGTACGCGGTGTTCCACGGGCCCGAGGGGCTGAAGGCGATTGCGCAGCGCATCCACCGCAAGACGGTGCGGCTGGCCAAGGGGCTGGAAGCCGCAGGGTTCAAGGTCGATCCGCAGGCGTTTTTCGACACGATCACCGTCGATGTCGGGCCGCTGCAGGCGGCGGTGATGAAATCGGCGGTCGACGAGGGGATCAATTTGCGTCAGGTCGGCGAGAGCCGGGTCGGGATCACGCTGGATGAACGCTCGCGCCCCGCCACGGTCGAGGCGGTCTGGCGCGCCTTCGGTATCACCAAGGCGGATGACGATTTCACCCCGGATTACCGGGTGCCGGACGACATGCTGCGCACCAGCGAATATCTGACCCATCCGATCTTTCACATGAACCGGGCCGAGACCGAGATGATGCGCTACATGCGCCGCCTCGCGGATCGCGATCTGGCGCTCGACCGGGCAATGATCCCGCTCGGTTCCTGCACCATGAAGCTCAATTCCGCCGCCGAGATGATGCCGGTAAGCTGGCGCGAGTTCTCGTTGATCCATCCCTTCGCCCCGGCCGATCAGGCGCTGGGATACAAGGAACTGATCGACGACCTGTCAAAGAAGCTCTGCGACATCACCGGCTATGACGCGATCTCGATGCAGCCCAACTCGGGCGCGCAGGGGGAATATGCCGGGTTGCTGACCATCGCCGCGTATCACCGCAGCAAGGGCGAGGGGCATCGCAACATCTGCCTCATTCCGATGAGCGCGCATGGCACCAACCCGGCTTCGGCACAGATGGTCGGCTGGAAGGTGGTGGTGATCAAGACCGCCGCCAATGGCGATATCGACCTGGACGATTTCCGCGCCAAGGCCGAGAAACATGCCGAGAATCTGGCGGGCTGTATGATCACCTATCCGTCGACCCACGGGGTTTTCGAGGAAACCGTGCATGAGGTCACCCGGATCACCCATGACGCCGGCGGGCAGGTTTATATCGACGGGGCCAACATGAACGCCATGGTCGGTCTCAGCCGTCCCGGCGATCTCGGCGGCGACGTCAGCCATCTCAATCTGCACAAGACCTTCTGCATTCCGCATGGCGGCGGCGGGCCGGGCATGGGGCCGATCGGGGTCAAGGCGCATCTGATCGCGCATCTGCCGGGCCATCCGGTGAAGGGCGGCGAACAGGGGCCGGTCTCGGCCGCGCCCTATGGCTCGCCGTCGCTGCTGCCGATCTCCTGGGCCTATTGCCTGATGATGGGCGGCGAGGGGCTGACCCAGGCGACGCGGGTGGCGATCCTCAACGCCAATTACATCGCCAAGCGGCTCGAAGGCGCGTTCGACGTGCTCTACAAGGGGCCATCGGGCCGGGTGGCGCATGAATGCATCCTTGACGTGCGCCCCTTCGAGGACAGTGCCGGAGTCAGCGTCGAGGATATCGCCAAGCGGCTGGTCGATTGCGGCTTCCATGCGCCGACCATGTCCTGGCCGGTGGCCGGGACGTTGATGGTCGAGCCGACCGAGAGCGAGACCAAGGCCGAGCTCGACCGGTTCTGCGATGCGATGCTGGCGATCCGCCAGGAAATCCGCGCGATCGAGGAGGGCCGGATCGACAAGGAGAACAACCCGCTGAAGAACGCGCCGCATACGGTGGAGGATCTGGTGGGCGAATGGGAGCGGCCCTACAGCCGCGAACAGGGCTGTTTCCCGCCGGGGGCGTTCCGGGTGGACAAATACTGGCCGCCGGTCAACCGGGTGGACAACGTGCATGGCGACCGCAACCTGATCTGCACCTGCCCGCCGATGGAGGATTATGCCGAAGCGGCGGAATAACGCGAACTATCGGACGACAGTCAAAGGGCGGTCCCATGGGGCCGCCCTTTTGCTGCCGCGCCTATTCGCTCGCCCGCAGGATCCGTGCCGGGCGTGCGCCGAGCGCTTTCCAGGCAAAACCGAGTCCGGCGAGCATTGTCGCGGCGATGCCGCCGAACACGATCATCAGCGCCGAAGACCAGATCACCGTGTAATCGGTTTCCATCACGTAGCGGCTCACCGCCCAGCCCCCGGTAATCCCGGCCCCGAGCGCCACCAGCCCGGCGAACCCGCCGATCAGCGCCGCGCGCAGCAGGAAGCTTGCGGCGATGTCGCGCCGGGAGGCCCCCAGCGTCTTCAGCAGCGCCGCCTCGAAGAGCCGCGCCTCCGCCCCGGCGGCAGCGGCCCCGATCAGCACCACGAAACCGGTCAGCAATGTCGCCAGCGCGCCATAGGAGGTGGCGGCGGCAAGCCCCGAAAGCACCTCCGCCACGCGATCGAGGGCATCGCGCACCCGGATCGCGGTGATATTCGGATAGGCCTGCGCAAGATCGCGCAGGATCGCGGCTTCGGCCTGCTCCTCGGCATAGACGGTCGAGATATAGCTGTGCGGCGCGCCGTCCAGCGCGGCGGGGTTCATCGTCAGGATAAAGCCGAGGGCCGCGCCGGAATAATCGACCTCTTGAAAGCTGGTGATCGTGCCGGTCACGTCGCGACCGAGGATGTTGATGGTGAGATTGTCGCCGAGCTTCAGCCCCATCTCCTCCGCTTCCTCGGCGGCAAAGCTGATCTGCGGCGCGCCGGTATGATCGGGCGGCCACCATTCCCCGGCAGTCAGCTTGGCATCCGCATCGGGGCGCGCGGCATAGGTCACGCCGCGATCACCGCGCAGCACCCAATGCGGCCCTGCGACCTCGTTTGCGGGGCGGTCATTGATGCGAGTGATCACGCCGCGCAACATCGGGGCGCTGTCGATGCGGCTGACCGCCGGGTCGTTCTCCAGACGTTCGGTATAGCCCGGCATCTGCTCCTTCTGGATATCGACGAAGAAATACGAGGGCGCGATCTCGGGCAGGTTGCCGGAGATCGCGCGCCGCAGGTTGCCGTCGATCTGCCCCACCGCCGCAAGCACGGCAAGGCCGAGCCCGAGCGAAAGCACCACCGCCCCCGCGCCTTCGCCCGGACCGCCGATCGCCGCCAGCGCCCAACGCAGCCGGGGCCGCCCGCGCGCCATGCCGGAAAGACGCCGCGCCGCGAAACGCAGCAACAGGGCCGCGAGCACGAGGATCGCCAGCGCCGCGCCGATGCCGCCCAGGGTCCAGAGCGTCAGCCACCAGCTCCCGTTGAACAGCCCCGCCGCCACGATCAACGCTACCGTGAGCAGCACAATGGCGAAAAGGTAGCGCGGCGCAGGCAATGACGCCGTGGTGGTCCAATCGGCACGAAACAACGTCGCCGCGCGTACATCCTCGCTGCGCGCCAGCGGCCAGAGGGTGAAGACCAGCGCGGTCAGCAGGCCATAAAGCGCCGCTTCGGCCAGCGGCGCGGGATAGAGCGCGAAGGCCGCCGGGATCGGCAGGCGCGCCTCGATCAGTGGCGCCAACAGCAACGGTGCCGCGGCTCCCAGCACCAGCCCGATGGCGATGCCGAGCAGCGACAGCGCGGCGATCTGCAGAAAATAGGTCTGAAAGATCGTCGCCCGGTCTGCCCCCAGCACCCGCAGGGTGGCGATCACCGGGGTCTTACCGGACAGGTAGGCGCGCACCGCCGCCGATACGCCGACACCGCCAACGGCCAGACCCGAGAGGCCGACGAGGATCAGGAATGCGCCGAGCCGTTCGACGAAACGCGCCACGCCGGGCGCGCCGTTGCGGGCGTCGCGCCAGCGCATGCCGCTGTCGGAAAAGCGTCGTTCGGCGGATCTCTTCAACGCGTCAGGGTCTTGCCCCGGCGGGAGGGCGAGCCGGTATTTGCTGTCAAACAGGGTCCCTGGCGCAAGCAGGCCCGAGCCTTCGAGCGCGTCGCGGCGCAGGAGGGTACGCGGCCCGAGGGAGAAGCCGCTGGCGGCGCTGTCAGGCTCGCGTTTGATTACCGCGCTCAGACGGAACGACTTGGTGCCGAGGCGGAAAGGATCACCGGGCAAGAGGCCCAGACGGTCGGCCAGCGCCGGTTCCATCGCCGCGCCGGGCAGGCCGGCCTGATCCGCCAGAGCATCGGCAAGCGGTATCGCCGGTTCCAGCATCATCTCCCCGACTAGCGGGTAGGCGTCATCGACCGCCTTGATCTGGGTCAGCGCCCGCGCCGCCGCATCGCCTTCGCCGATGGTCGCCATGGAGCGGAATTCGATCACCTCGGAGAGCTTCGTGGCGCGTTGCTGCATCCAGCCGCGCTCATCGGCCGTGGCGCGGCGATAGGTGAATTGCAGCTCCGCATCACCGCCCAGCAGCGCCGCGCCCTCGCGTGCCAGCCCGGCCTCGATGGCCGCCCGCACCGAGCCGACGGCGGCGATGGCCGCAACCCCGAGCGCGAGGCAGGCGAGGAACAGACGGAAGCCCCGCAGCCCGCCGCGCATTTCGCGACGCGCGAGCCGGGCCGCCTGACGCAGACTCACGCCAGACGCCCGTCAGCCAGCGCAATGCCGCGATCGCAGCGCGCGGCCAGCGCCGGATCATGGGTGACCAGCACCAGCGTCGCGCCGTGACGGTCGCGCAGGCCGAACAGCAGATCCATGATCGCCGCGCCATTGGCGCTGTCGAGATTGCCGGTCGGTTCATCGGCCAGCAGGATCGCCGGGCGCGGCGCCGAGGCGCGGGCCAGCGCCACGCGCTGCTGCTCGCCGCCCGACATCTGCGAGGGGTAATGACCGAGCCGATGGCCCAGCCCGACCGCCTGCAACTCCGCTTCGGCGCGGGCAAAAGCATCGCGCGCGCCCGCCAGCTCCAGCGGCGTGGCGACATTCTCCAGCGCCGTCATCGTCGGGATCAGGTGAAAGGACTGGAACACGATGCTCATGCGTCCGCGACGGAACCGCGCCAGCGCATCCTCATGCAGCGCGCTCAGATCATGGCCGAGCGCCTGTACCCGGCCGCTGCTGGCACGTTCGAGCCCACCCATCACCATCAGCAGGGAGGATTTGCCCGATCCCGACGGCCCGGTCAGCGCCACGCTCTCTCCGGGCGCGACCTGCAGGGTGATGCCGCGCAGAATATCGACCGGCCCGGCATTGCCCTGCAGGCTGAGCGCCACATCTTTGAGTTCGAAGACTGGCTCGCCCGCGGCGTCTCCCCTAGGATCGCGTACCGGCGCGGCGGCGCGTTGCGACATCGGGTCTGGCATGGTGCCTTGCATCAATCCGCCTCGTGTTTGGTTCTGTTCGATATGGAGGTCTGCGGGAAATGCGCAAGTTCATGCTGGGGATTGTCATCATTTTCGGCCAGATGGCCAGCGCCGAAGAGGTGGTGATAGCCGCCCTGGGCGATTCGCTGACTCAGGGCTACGGGCTGGCGCCTGCCGAGGGCTTCGTGCCGCAGTTGCAGGGCTGGCTCGACGCGCGCGAGGCGCAGGTGCGGCTGATCAATGCGGGTGTGTCGGGGGATACGACGGCGGGCGGGCTGGCACGGGTCGGCTGGACCCTGACGCCCGAGGTCGATGCGATGATCGTCACGCTCGGCGGCAATGACATGCTGCGCGGACTCGACCCTGCCGAGGCGCGGCGCAATATCGGAGGGATCCTGCAGGCGGCCGAGACGGCGCAGATCGAGGTGCTGCTCATCGGTATGCAGGCGCCGGGCAATTACGGCAGCGACTACAAGAGCGCCTTCGATGCGCTCTATCCCGAACTCGCGGCGCAGCATGAGAGCCTCTATGTCGAGAATTTCTTTGCCGCCCTGATCGAGGCGGCGGGCAGCAGCGACCCTTCCGCGCTCAGGGCGTATTTCCAGCCTGACGGGATTCATCCCAATGCCAAGGGCGTTGCACTGATCGTGAAGGAGATCGGACCCCAGGTTCTGGCGCTGGCCGCGGCGGCGCGCTGATCCCGCTTCGGCGCAAGCCGTGGCCCTGAAACGAAAAACGGGCGTTCGCACGCCCGCCTCCAGATCCGAAGTCCAGCCCTCTTCAGGCCAGCGAGATGTTGCTCGCGCTCTCGCGCCCATCCCGGCCGGCTTCGATGTCGAAGGTCACTTTCTGGTTGTCAGCCAGGCCGGTCAGACCCGCACGTTCCACCGCTGAGATGTGAACGAAAATGTCCTTGCCGCCCCCGTCGGGCGCGATGAAGCCGTAACCTTTAGTCGTGTTGAACCATTTGACGGTGCCAGAAGCCATGCTCCGTGTCTCCCATTGTTGCTCTGCCCGCAGGATGCGGCAGCTCGGCTCAGTCGAATATTGATCGTATCCAAGCCGTGGTCAGCAATGGTCGATAGTCTTCGCGTCGCATGTCGATATTGGATCCATATCTGTGAAAATCAAGTTTTTTCGCGGTCGGCGTACAATCGGCGATGGTTTGCAACGCGGCTTTTTCCCCTCCGCAGAAATTTTACCAGTTGATAAAAAAATGATTCCATGTGAGCATTTTTGCATAATCACGAAACTTCAGGGATCAATGACATGGCACGAGACGTCTTTGAGGCGGGAATTACAGCGGGGCGGCTGACGGCGGAGGAATACGCCAGCGGTTTCTCGGATCTGCATCTACCGCTCGACCAGCATGAGGCTTTGGTGGCGGCGGACCGCTGCTATTTCTGCCATGACGCCCCCTGTATCACCGCCTGTCCGACCGACATCGACATTCCGATGTTCATCCGGCAGATCGCCACCGGCACGCCGGATGCGGCGGCGAAGACGATCCTCAGCCAGAACATCCTCGGCGGCATGTGCGCGCGGGTCTGCCCGACCGAAACCCTCTGCGAGCAGGTCTGCGTGCGCGAGGTCGCCGAGGGCAGGCCGGTGCTGATCGGGCAGTTGCAGCGCTATGCCACGGACCATCTGCAGCAGCAGGGCAAGCACCCGTTCCTGCGCGCCGCGCCGAGCGGCAGGAAGGTGGCCGTGGTGGGTGCCGGACCTGCCGGGCTCGCCTGCGCGCATCGTCTGGCGATGCTCGGCCATGACGTCGTGATACACGAGGCCCGGCCCAAACCCGGCGGGCTCAACGAATACGGTATAGCGGCCTACAAGAGCACTGGAGATTTCGCCCAGGCCGAGGTCGATTGGCTGCTGCAGATCGGCGGCATCGAGATCCGCCATGAATCTGCGCTGGGTCGTGACGTGACACTGGACGCGCTGCGCGAGGAATACGACGCGGTGTTCCTCGGCGTCGGGCTGGGCGATGTCAACGCGCTCGACGCGGCGGGCGAGGACAAGGACAATGTGCGCGATGCGGTGGATTTCATCGCCGAACTGCGCCAGGCCGAGGATCTCGCCGCCCTGCCGATCGGCCGCGACGTGGTGATCATCGGCGGCGGCATGACCGCCATCGACGCGGCGGTGCAGGCCAAGCTGCTCGGCGCGCTCAACGTGACCCTGGTCTATCGCCGCGGTCGCGACCGGATGAATGCCAGCGATTTCGAACAGGATCTCGCGGCCTCCCGGGGCGTGCGCATCGTGACCCATGCGGTGCCTGTGGCGCTGCATGGCAACGGCGCGGTGCGGGAGATCGAGCTGGAATATGTCGATGAGGCGATGCAGGGCACCGGCGAGACGCTGCGCATGGCAGCCGACCAGGTGTTCAAGGCGATCGGCCAGAGCCTGCAGCGCGAGGGGCTGCCGGAGCTCGACGGACGCAAGCTGCGCGTCGACGGCGCCGGGCGCACGTCGCTCGAACGGGTCTGGGCCGGGGGCGATTGCACCGGTGTCGGCGAGGATCTGACGGTGACGGCGGTGGCGCAGGGGCGCGATGCGGCGATGGATATTCACAAGGTGCTGGTGGGTTGAGACCCACCCTACGGGAGGAAGACAGATGGCGGATCTGACGAGCAATTTCATCGGGATCAAATCCCCCAACCCGTTCTGGCTGGCCTCGGCGCCGCCGACGGACAAGGAATACAACGTGCGTCGCGCCTTCGAGGCGGGATGGGGCGGGGTGGTCTGGAAGACGCTGGGCATGGAGGGGCCGCCGGTGGTCAACGTCAACGGTCCCCGCTACGGCGCGATCTGGGGCGCGGACCGGCGTCTGCTGGGGCTCAACAATATCGAGCTGATCACCGACCGCCCGCTGGAGGTGAACCTGCGCGAGATGAAGGCGGTGAAGCGTGACTACCCGGACCGCGCGCTGATTGCCTCGATCATGGTGCCTTGCGAGGAGGAAGCCTGGAAGGCGATCCTGCCGCATGTGGAGGAGACGGGCGCCGACGGGATCGAGCTGAACTTCGGCTGCCCGCATGGCATGGCCGAGCGCGGCATGGGCTCTGCCGTGGGGCAGGTGCCGGAATATATCGAAATGGTCACCCGCTGGTGCAAGATGTACACGCGGATGCCGGTGATCGTGAAGTTGACGCCGAACATCACCAATGTGCTCTACCCGGCGGAGGCGGCCAAGCGTGGCGGCGCCGATGCGGTGAGCCTGATCAACACGATCAATTCGATCACCTCGGTGGATCTGGATCTTTTCGCACCCGAGCCGATGATCGACGGGAAGGGCACCCATGGCGGCTATTGCGGCCCGGCGGTGAAACCGATCGCGCTGAACATGGTGGCCGAGATCGCCCGCAACCCGGAAACGGCAGACCTGCCGATCAGCGGTATCGGCGGGGTCACGACCTGGCGCGACGCGGCGGAGTTCCTCGCGCTCGGGGCGGGCAATGTGCAGGTCTGCACGGCGGCGATGACCTATGGTTTCAAGGTGGTGCAGGAGATGATCTCCGGCCTGAGCGATTACATGGACAGCAAGGATCTGACCTCGGTCGATCAGATCGTGCGCCGTGCGGTGCCGAATGTGACCGACTGGAACCAGCTCAATCTCAACTATGTCGCCAAGGCCAAGATCGATCAGGACCTGTGCATTTCCTGCGGCCGCTGCTTTGCCGCCTGCGAGGATACCAGCCATCAGGCCATCGCCATGTCCGAGAACCGCACCTTCAGCGTGATCGAAGAGGAATGCGTGGCCTGCAATCTCTGCGTCAATGTCTGCCCGGTCGAGGATTGCATCACGCTCGAGGCGATGACGCCGGGCAGTGTCGATCCGCGCACCGGGCTCGTGGTGCAGCAGGAATATGCCAACTGGACGACACATCCCAACAACCCTTCCGCGAAGGCTGCCGAATAGGCGTCCTATTCGCCCGTGAGGGTTCAGGCCCGAGCGGGCTCAGGCCTGTTTCAGGAAGGGAGATGTCGGCAGCGGATCCGGCATCCTGACCTTGGGAAGTTTTTTGTGGAACGGAAAATTCTCAGGCAGCGCGGTCGGGTCGGATTGCCCGGCCCCGGCCGGGGGGCTCCCTTCATCCGCCTCGACCTGTGCGGCGAGGATCGAGCGGGGCGTCGCATCCGGCGGGCGGTTCGGCGCCAAAGGGAGGCTGTCGCGCGGGCGGGTCGGCTCCGCGCGCGGCGCAGGTGCATGACCCCCCGCATGGCCGCTGCCCGAACCCGAGCCGCCCGAATGCGACGCGGTGCTGCCGGTGCTGCTGCCTGCCGCCATGCCCTGCGCCGGGACGATCACCAGCGGGGTCTGCGCGGCTGTATGGATCGGCGGCGGGGGCGGCGGAGAGATGAAGGGATTGGCCAGTATTACAGAACTCATTTTCCTGCTCCTATCTCGATGAAGACAAATGCTGCACGCTGAGGAACAGGCTGCGCCGAAAGAATGAACCAAGGATTAAAGTGGCGGTGAATCTTCAGTTTTGGTTAATGCCCGGCACCTCCGGACCCGGCCTGTCGGAAAGCAGCGTCTCGAACATTTGCTTCAGATGCGCGGATGCGCCTGCATGCGGATTGCCCTGCGTGCCGAGCAGCACGCGGACCTGTGCCTCGAAATCGGCGTAATGCTGGGTCGTGGCCCAGATCGAGAAGATCAGATGCGCCGGATCGACCGGCGGCAGGCGATCCTGGCGCACCCAGCGCGCGATCAAGGCGCATTTCTCCTCGAACAGCGGCTTCAGCGCGTCCTCCAGCTGCGGCTGGATGCGGGGTGCCCCCTGCAGGATCTCGTTGGCGAAGAGGCGGCTCTCGCGCGGTAGATCGCGGGCCATGTCGAGCTTGCGCTGCACATAGGCGAGGATCTCGGCCTTGGGGTCACCCTCGGGGTCGAGCGCGACCAGCGGGTCGAGCCAGGTGGTCATCAGCTTGCTCAGCAGGGTGACGTGGATGTCTTCCTTGCCGTCGAAATAATAGAGGATATTGGGCTTGCTGAGCCCGGCCTCGGCCGCGATCTGATCAAGCGTGGCACCGCGGTAACCATGGCGCGAAAAGACTTCGAGCGCGGCATCGAGAATGGCGCGGCGGTTGCGTGTCTGGATCCGGCTGGGTTTCTTAGTGGCACCATCTGGCAAGGTGGCTCTCCGCATAATTTGTCGCAAAATTCAGCGCTTGGGGGGAGGCGCGCCGCTGTCTTGAAAGCAGTTCTTGACAGATAGAAGCCTAATCGCAATCGTGGATTTACCAAATGGTAAAATTTTGCGCTGCTGAAGCGCACAAGGAGGAAGCTGGTTATGGCCGCGCCCGGAGAGAACCTCAAGATCAATCCTGACCGTCTGTGGGACAGCCTGATGGAGATGGCGCAGATCGGCCCCGGCGTGGCGGGTGGCAACAATCGCCAGACATTGACGGATGAGGATGCCGCAGGACGCGCGTTGTTTCAGAAATGGTGTGAAGAAGCGGGCTGCAGCCTGGGGCTCGACCAGATGGGCAACATGTTCGCGCGTCGCGAGGGCGAGGACCCGGAGGCGCTGCCGGTCTATGTCGGCAGCCATCTCGACACCCAGCCGACGGGCGGAAAATATGACGGGGTGCTCGGGGTGCTCGGCGGGCTCGAGATCATCCGCACGCTGAATGATCTCGGCATCAAGACCAAGCACCCGATCGTGGCAACCAATTTCACCAATGAGGAAGGCACCCGCTACGCGCCCGCGATGCTGTCCTCCGGCGTCTTTGCCGGGATCCACACGCAGGACTGGGCCTATGAGCGTCAGGATGCCGAGGGCAAAAGCTTTGGCGATGAGCTGAAACGCATCGGCTGGCGCGGCGAGGAGGAGACCGGTGCGCGCAAGATGCATGCGTTTTTCGAACTGCATATCGAGCAGGGGCCGATTCTGGAGGCCGAGAACAAGGATATCGGCGTCGTTACCCATGGTCAGGGGCTGAGCTGGACCCAGGTGACGCTCATCGGCAAGGACAGCCACACCGGCTCGACCCCGATGCCGATGCGCAGGAATGCCGGGCTCGGCATGGCGCGGATTCTCGAGAAGGTCGACGAGATCGCCTGGTCCCATGCGCCGCACGCGGTGGGGGCGGCCGGGCATATCGATGTCTACCCCAATTCGCGCAACGTGATCCCCGGCAAGGTGGTCTTCACGGTCGATTTCCGCTCGCCGGACCTGTCGGTGATCGAGGATATGGAGCAGCGGCTGCGGCTCGACGGACAGACGATCGCGCAGGAGATGGGGCTGGAGATTTCCTTCGAGAAGGTCGGCGGTTTCGATCCGGTGGCCTTTGACGAGACCTGTGTCAGCGCGGTGCGCAGCGCGGCGGAGCGGCTCGGCTACAGTCACATGGACCTGATCTCCGGCGCCGGGCATGATGCCTGCTGGATCAACCGGGTGGCCCCCACGGCGATGGTCATGTGTCCCTGCGTCGATGGGCTGAGCCATAACGAGGCGGAGGAGATCTCCAGGGAATGGGCGAAGGCCGGTGCCGATGTGCTGCTGCATGCGGTGGTCGAGACCGCGGAGGTCGTCGGCTGAGCGTCTGGACAGGAGGCGGGCGCCACGGCAGGATTGCAGATGAAGAGGGATTGATGCGCGGGCCGTGGGTGATCCTTGGGAGGGGATGACCGGAATACACGGGCCGTGCAGCGAGGAAAACAATGCGCCGGGGGCCAGCCCCCGGACCCCCGGAGTATTTCGGGCATAAAGAAGCAGGCCCGCGGGGACGGGCCGCGACAGGGAGAATGAAGATGAGCAAGGTGATCAAGGGCGGCATGGTCTGCACCGCGGATCGGACCTGGAAGGCCGATGTGCTGATCGAGGGGGAGAAGATCAGGCAGATTGGCGAGGATCTGCAGGGTGATGAATATATCGATGCCGAAGGCACCTATGTGATCCCCGGCGGGATCGATCCGCATACCCATCTGGAAATGCCCTTCATGGGCACCACCGCGGCGGAAACATTCGAGAGCGGCACCTGGGCGGCGGCGGCGGGCGGCACCACGATGGTGGTGGATTTCTGCCTGCCGGGCGCGGATGGTTCGATCAGGAACGCGATCAACGAATGGCATCGCAAGAGCGCGCCGCAGATCTGTTCGGATGTCGGCTATCACATGGCGATCACCGGCTGGAACGAGGATGTGTTCAACGAGATGAAGGATGCCGTCGAGATGGGCGTCAATTCCTTCAAGCATTTCATGGCCTACAAGGGCGCGTTGATGATCGAGGATGACGAGATGTTCGCCTCTTTCAAGCGTTGTGCCGAGCTGGGCGCGCTGCCGATGGTCCATGCCGAGAATGGCGATCTGGTGGCCGAGCTGCAGCAGAAATATTTCGATCAGGGGATCACCGGGCCGGAGGGCCATGCCTATTCCCGTCCGCCCGAGCTCGAGGGCGAGGCGGCGAACCGGGCGATCACCATTGCCGATACCGCCGGCGTGCCGCTTTATATTGTCCATGTGTCCTGCGAGCAGACCCATGAGGCGATCCGCCGGGCGCGGCAGAAGGGGATGCGGGTTTACGGCGAGCCGTTGATCCAGTTCCTGACGCTGGATGAATCCGAATATTTCAACAAGGATTGGGACCATGCGGCGCGCCGGGTGATGTCACCGCCGTTCCGCTCGAAGGACCACCAGGACAGTCTCTGGGCCGGTTTGCAGGCGGGGAGCCTGCAGGTGGTGGCCACCGATCACGCGGCTTTCAATACCGAGCAGAAACGTGCCGGGCGCGAGGATTTCAGGATCATTCCCAACGGCTCGAACGGGCTCGAGGAACGTCTTGCCGTGCTCTGGACCGAAGGCGTGGAGACCGGGCGGCTGACGCCGAATGAATTCGTCGCCTGCACCTCGACCAATGTGGCGAAGATTCTCAACATCTATCCGCGCAAGGGCGCGATCGTGGAAGGCGCGGATGCCGATATCGTGGTCTGGGACCCGAAGATCAGCAAGACGATCAGTCCAAGCAATCATCATTCGGTGCTGGATTACAACGTCTTTGAAGGCTTCGAGGTCAAGGCGCAGAGCCGTTATACGTTGAGCCGGGGCGAGGTGATCTGGGCCTGGGGGCAGAACAGCCAGCCCAATCCGGGGCGCGGCAGGTTCATTCCGCGACCGGCGTTTCCCTCGGCCAATGTGGCGCTGAGCAAGTGGAAAGAGCTGAATTCGCCGAAGATGATCAAGCGTGATCCGCTCAATATCCCGGCGGGGATTTGAGCGACATGCGGGATCTTGCGGGCCGTCCGGAGGGCGGGGAGGCTGCGCGCGAAGGCGTGTCGGCCGTAAAACGGGACAGCGTGATCAGCGCCCGGCATCTGGATCTGACCTTTCAGACCAATGACGGGCCGGTTCATGCGCTGAAGGATGTCAATCTCGAGATCGAGGCGGGGGATTTCGTCAGCTTCATCGGCCCGTCGGGCTGTGGCAAGACCACCTTCCTGCGGGTCATGGCGGATCTGGAACAGCCGACCGGCGGCGAGGTCTTGGTCAACGGGGTGAGCCCCGAGGAGGCGCGCCGCGCACGGGCCTATGGCTATGTGTTCCAGGCTGCCGGGCTCTATCCCTGGCGCACCATCGGCGGCAATATCAGACTGCCGCTGGAGATCATGGGGGTGCCGCGCGCCGAACAGGCGGAACGGGTGCGGCGGGTGCTTGAACTGGTCGAGCTGGCCGGGTTCGAGCGCAAGTTTCCCTGGCAGCTTTCGGGCGGCATGCAGCAGCGCGCCAGCATTGCGCGGGCGCTGTCCTTTGATGCAGACATTCTGCTGATGGACGAGCCTTTCGGGGCGCTGGACGAGATCGTGCGGGACCATCTCAACGAGCAATTGCTGAAGCTCTGGGAGCGCACCGGCAAGACAATTGCCTTCGTCACCCATTCGATCCCCGAGGCGGTCTATCTGTCCACCAAGATCGTGGTGATGTCGCCGCGGCCGGGGCGGATCTCGGATGTGATCGACTCGCCGCTGCCGCGCGAGCGGCCTCTGGAGATCCGCGAGTCACCGGAGTTTCTGGCGGTGGCGCATCGGGTGCGCGAAGGGCTGCGGGCGGGGCATTCGGATGTCTGAGGTGAGACAGGTTGCGGCCGCGGAATTGAGTGCTTTCGGCATGAAGAAATCGGGGGGTCGGGCATGAGACGCAGTGTCGTTCCGGTTCTGGCGGTGCTCGGGTTCCTGTTGCTGTTCTGGTATGCGGCGGCGGTCTGGCTGAATGCGCCCTGGGCCTATGACAAGGCGACGCGTTCGGGCGCGGTGCTCGATGCGCGCAGCCTGGTGCTCGACACCTGGACGCAGGACAAGCCGAAATTGCCGGCGCCGCACCAGGTCGGGGCCGAGCTCTGGGCGACGGTGGTGCAGAAGAACATTACCTCGAAACGCTCGCTGGTCTATCATTCCTGGGTGACGCTCAGCGCGACGCTGCTGGGCTTTGCGCTGGGCACCGGGCTTGGCGTGTTGCTGGCGGTGGGGATCGTCTTCAACCGGACCATGGATATGTCGGTGATGCCCTGGGTGATCGCGAGCCAGACCATTCCGATCCTCGCGATTGCGCCGATGATCATCGTGGTGCTCAACGCGGTGGGGATTTCCGGTTTGCTGCCGAAGGCGATGATCTCGATGTATCTGTCGTTCTTTCCGGTGGTGGTGGGCATGGTCAAGGGGCTGCGCAGCCCCGATGCGATGCAGCTCGATCAGATGCGCACCTGGCATGCCTCGAAGGCGCAGAGCTTCTGGAAGCTGCGGCTGCCTGCCTCGATGCCGTATTTCTTCACCTCGCTGAAGATTGCCATGGCGGCGTCGCTGGTCGGCGCGATCATCGGGGAGCTGCCGACCGGCGCGGTGGCCGGGCTCGGGGCGCGGTTGCTGGCCGGGAGCTATTACGGGCAGACGATCCAGATCTGGTCTGCGCTGATCATGGCGGCGGTGCTGGCGGCGGCGATGGTCGGCAGTATCGGGCTGATCCAGCGGGTCACGCTGAAACGGATGGGGATGGCGGGATGATCTGGCTTGGTTTTGCGGTTGTGGCCTGGATCGTCGGGATGGCGGTGAACATGGCGCTGGCACGCAGGCCTGCCGGGCGCGGGGCGGCGCTGGCGGCGCCGCTGGTCTTCGGGCTGACGCTCATCGCGGTCTGGGAGGGGGTGGTGCGCGGGTTGCAGATCAACCAGGTGCTGCTGCCTGCGCCATCAGCAATCGCGGCGCGGCTGGTCAATTCCGTCGATCTGCTCTGGGTGGATTTCGTGCAGACCGTGCTGAAGGGCGCGCTTTCTGGCTATGTCATCGGCTGCGGCGCGGCGTTCCTGATCGCGCTGGCGATCGACAGGTTTCCCTTCCTGCAGCGCGGGCTGCTGCCGGTAGGCAATTTCGTCGCCGCCCTGCCGGTGATCGGCATGGCGCCGATCCTGGTGATGTGGTTCGGTTTTGACTGGCAATCCAAGGCCGCCGTGGTGGTGGTGATGGTGTTCTTTCCGATGCTGGTCAACACGGTGCAGGGGCTGCAGGCCAGCGATGCGATGCAGCGCGACCTTATGCGTACCTACGCCGCCGGATATTGGCGCACGCTGCTCAAGCTGCGGCTGCCCGCGGCAATGCCGTTCATCTTCAACGGGCTGAAGATCGGCACCACGCTGGCGCTGATCGGGGCGATTGTCGCGGAATTCTTCGGCTCGCCGGTCAAGGGCATGGGCTTTCGCATTTCGACCTCGGTGGGGCAATTGGCGCTGGATCTGGTCTGGGCCGAGATTGTGGTGGCGGCGCTTGCCGGTTCGGCGTTCTATGGTCTGATGGCGATGGCCGAGAAAACGGTCACGTTCTGGCATCCAAGCCAGCGCAAGTGAGTGAAGATACGATCAACAAGGGAGAGACGCGATGAAGATGATCAACAGCCTGGCCGCCGGGGCCGCCCTGGGGCTCTGGGGGACCTTGGCGCAGGCCGCCGATGATGTGACGCTGCAGCTCAAATGGGTGACCCAGGCGCAGTTCGCCGGATATTACGTGGCCCAGGACAAGGGGTTCTACGAGGAAGAGGGGCTCGATGTGACGATCAAGCCGGGCGGGCCGGACATCGCGCCGACCCAGGTGCTCGCCGGGGGCGGGGCCGATGTGGTGGTCGAGTGGATGCCCGCCGCGCTGGCGGCGCGTGAAAAGGGGCTGGCGATGGTCAATATCGCCCAGCCTTTCAAGAGCTCGGGCATGATGCTGACTTGCCGCAAGGATGCCGGGGTCGAGAGCACCGATGATTTCAAGGGCAAGACGCTGGGTGTCTGGTTCTTCGGCAATGAATTCCCGTTCCTGAGCTGGATGAGCAAGCTCGACATCTCCACCGAAGGGGGCGAAGACGGGGTCACCGTGCTGAAACAGGGGTTCAACGTCGATCCGCTGCTGCAGAACCAGGCGGCCTGTGTCTCGACCATGACCTATAACGAATATTGGCAGGTTATCGACGCCGGGCTGACGCCGGAAGATCTCAATGTCTTCAAATACGAGGACCAGGGCGTCGCGACGCTGGAAGACGGGCTCTATGTGCTGGAAGACAGGCTCGAGGATCCGGAATTCGAGGACAAGATGGTGCGGTTCGTCCGCGCTTCGATGAAGGGGTGGAAATACGCCGAAGAGAACCCGGACGAGGCGGCCGACATCGTGCTCGAGAATGATTCCTCCGGCGCGCAGACCGAGGAGCATCAGAAGCGGATGATGGGCGAGGTGGCCAAGCTGACCGCGGGCAGCAATGGTGCGCTTGATGAGGCCGATTACGAGCGCACGGTGCAATCGCTGCTCTCGGGCGGGTCGGATCCGGTGATCACCCAGGAGCCGGAAGGGGCCTGGACCCATACGATCACCGACAAGGCGCTGAACTGAGACCGGGAGGAGGGCTGTGATCGGCCGTCACCCCTGAGATTCGTACCTCAAACGCCAAGGGCCGATGCATGCATCGGCCCTTTCGCGTCGTTTCATCGCGGCGCCGCTTTACCGGCGCGTCGCCTCAGAGCACGGTGACCTTGGTGCCGATCGGAACGCGTTCGTAGAGATCCTTCACATGTTCGTTCAGCATACGGATGCAGCCGCTGGAGACCGAGCGGCCGATCGAGCTTGGCTCGGTCGTGCCGTGGATCCGGTAATAGGTGTCGCGGCCGTTCTGGAACAGGTAGAGCGCCCGGGCGCCGAGCGGATTGCCGGGGCCGCCGGGCTGTGCCTCGGTGTTGCCGATGAACCGCTTGTATTGCGCGGGATCGCGCTCGATCATCTCGTCGGTCGGGCGCCAGGTCGGCCATTCCTTCTTGACCTGGATGGTCGCGGTGCCGGTGAAGTCGAGTCCCGCCTTGCCGACACCGACGCCATAGCGCAACGCCCTGCCCGGTTCGGTCACGAGGTAGAGGTAGTGGCTGCGTGGCAGGACCAGCAGTTGCCCCGGCGTATATTGCGCCTTGATCGGAACGATCTGCGGGGTCGGATCATAAACGGCGCCCTGGGCCGGGAGGATCTGCGGCAGGGTCGCGGCGGCCAGACTGCTGGCCAGAAATGTACGGCGGCGCATATAATGCTCCATTATTCATTTGAATCAGGGTTGTAGTTTGGCGCAGCCAGCGATCTTGACAAGCCTTGACATTAAAAAACCGGCCGACCCATGGGGGCGGCCGGTCAGAACATCTTGCCGGAGGCCGGAGCCTCCCGCGGGCCTTAGGCCAGCTGGATGTTGGACGCCGATTCGCGGCCGTCACGGCCGGCTTCGATGTCGAAAGTCACTTTCTGGTTGTCGGCCAGGCCGGTCAGGCCCGCGCGCTCAACGGCAGAGATGTGCACGAACACGTCTTTGGTGCCGCCATCGGGCGCGATGAAGCCGAAGCCTTTAGTTGTATTGAACCATTTTACGGTGCCAGTGGCCATATCCGTAGTCTCCATTTTAATGCCATCCGCGGTAGTGCGATGGCCCGGCGTGGTCGGTCTATGATCGAAGACTGAGCGCCTGTTACGGAGACAGCGGGTCGAAAAAGAATAACGTCTGCCCGGCCTATATGGCAGTTGTGGGAGATTCGTTCAAGAGGCGGCGGAAATGCCGGTGCTTTGCGCTCTGGCACGGCATCATGCTGCCATAATTTCGGTTAACCTTTTGTTTCGCCACGGGCTGCCTCTCGCGGCACTTTCTCAGGATTGTCTTAATCGTGTCGCATTGGTGCCCGGTCTGCATGGCCTGTTGGCGATACGACGTTAACGATGTTGTCGCGGCCCGTTCGGTCCGGCATTTGGGGAAGGTTGAGACAAGATGCGTATTCTGGCTGTTGACGATGACCCGGTCATTTTGGACCTGCTGACAGGCTGTCTCACGGAACATGATCAATATGATCTGGTCTGCTGTGATTCCGCCGAGGCCGCATTCGAGAAGATCGAGGGGGCCTTGAGCCCGTTCGACTGTTTGCTGCTCGACATCATGCTGCCCGGGGTGGACGGGATCGAGATGTGCGAGGTGCTGCGGGCGCGCAAGAGCTATCGGACTACGCCAATCATCATGATCACCGCCAGCAAGGAGCCCGACCTGATGCTGCGGGCCTTCGATGCCGGGGCGACCGATTTCATCTGCAAGCCGCTCGACGGGGTCGAGCTCGGCGCGCGGATCAATTCCGCCGGGATGCTCAACGCCAGCCTGCTGCGCGAGCGCAATGCCCAGCACACGCTGGCCGAGCTCAGCGAGATGGCGAAGATCCGCTTCGACGAGGGGTTCGCGCTCGATGTCGAGGAGGTGAGCGACTTCCTGTCGCTGGAGAACTACCTGCTGCGCCTGCCTGCGGGCTGTTTCTCCATGTCGCTGTTTTCCATCGAGGTCGAAGGGGCGCGGGGGATCTATCGGTCGGTCAAGGCCGCGGCCTTCCGCGACAATCTCGAACAGGTGGCCCGCGCCGCGATCGACGGGCTGACGGAGTCGAATTTCCGCCTCGCCTATGCCGGTTCAGGGCGCTTTGTCGGGGTGGTGCTGGGGCGCCAGCGGCTCGATCTGCAGCGGCTCGCCGAGCGGATCGACAGCCATCTGATGCTGCATTGGAACCCGCGCAGCAGCCGGATCATGATGCCGCCGGTGCTGCGTGTCCGGGCGGTGAGCGAACAGCGTTTGTGGTCCGGTCTCGCGGCGAGCGACCGTCTGCGCGATCATCTGGCACACTTCGACCCGCTGCACGGGCTGGCGCGCGACAGCGAAGACGATCTCTTCGCCCGGCTCGAAACAGTGATCGAGCGCAAGGCATAGCGGCAGGGGGCCGGGTTGCGGCCCCTTACGCTGTTGCCGAGGGGGGCGCTTCTTCCACGCCGGGAAGGCACGTCCTGCGCCGCCCGGATCGGTGTGACCTGTTCAGGTATATTTTGGATATCCGGGGTCGGCCGCGTGCGTGCAACGCCCGAGACAGGTCCTGTCGGCCGATTCAGGCAGATGCCGGTGCGCGCGCGGTTTCCGCTGTTTCGCCGCTACGCGACTGCGCCAGCATCGCAATGCAGAGGCTCAGCAGGCTGACCGCCGTGCCGACCCCCATGTAAAGCCCGAGCGCCGCCAGGAAACTCGTATCGAGCAGCAGCAGGCTGCCGAGAAACGCCAGCACGCCCGCGATTCCTCCGATCAGAAACGATGCGATTGCCATGTGCTGCTCCCCTGTCGATCCGGTTGGATATCCGCCACAAGAGCGTGAATATGTGGCGAAATTCGGGCCGGGGACGGGAAATTGGCAGGCGGGGGCACCGCCGTTTTCGTTCGCTGTCGCTTTGAGCGGAATTGACGTAGACTGTCGGCCTGCAAGAGGAGGAGGAGATCATGCGATATGTCACGATAACCACCTGGGAAATCGCGGACGGTAACGACTATGACGTGGCGATGCAGAACATCCGCGAGAAGCGGCTGCCCGCGCTGAAGGAACTCGGCGCCAGCCGGGTGACCGTGGTGCGTACCAGCGAACGCACCTCGGCGGCGATCAGCGAATGGCCCGATGAGGCGACCCGCGATGCCGCGGAGCAGGCGATCGAGGAGGTTCGCCGCAAGGTGCATAGCGAGGATTTCGCCCGGATGACCGGCGAGATGAAAGGCGCGGTGGTTGCCGAGGTTTAAAAGGACCGAAGTGCGGTACCAAGCAGGATGGGTGATTTCACCCATCAATGATTAATCGACCCCCATCCGGCGCGCGCAAGACACCCTAAATGTCACCCGATGCCAAAAAAAAGGCGGGAGAAACTCCCGCCTTTCGCTATCCACCCAACATTCCCTACCGCACGAACTTCTTGTGTTTCAGACGCTTGGGCTCCAGCGCATCGGCACCGAGCCGCCGCTTCTTGTCCTCTTCGTAATCCGCGAAGTTGCCTTCGAACCATTCGACATGCGCCTCGCCCTCAAAGGCCAGGATATGGGTGCAGATCCGGTCGAGGAAGAACCGGTCGTGGGAGATCACCACGGCACAGCCGGCGAAATCGACCAGCGCGTCCTCGAGGGCGCGCAGGGTTTCGACGTCCAGATCGTTGGTCGGTTCGTCGAGCAGCAGCACGTTGCCGCCCGATTTCAGCAGCCGCGCCATATGCACGCGGTTGCGCTCACCGCCCGAGAGCAGGCCGACCTTCTTCTGCTGATCGCCGCCCTTGAAGTTGAAGGA
The DNA here is from genome assembly GCF_042685005.1 of Sulfitobacter aestuarii. Lineage (NCBI taxonomy): Bacteria > Pseudomonadati > Pseudomonadota > Alphaproteobacteria > Rhodobacterales > Roseobacteraceae > Sulfitobacter > Sulfitobacter aestuarii. The sequence continues at coordinate 72,147 of NZ_JBHUMP010000011.1, forward strand.
GGAGCAGTAGGCCCGCGAGTTGACCTCGGCATCCCCCAGCTTGATCAGCTCGGCGCCGCCGGAGATCGCCTGCCAGACATTGTCGTCGGGGTTGAGATCGTCGCGGCTCTGGTCGACATAGGACAGATCCACCGTCTCGCCGTATTCGATCGTGCCCGCGTCGGGCTCTTCTTGGCCGGTCAGCATCTTGAACAGGGTGGATTTGCCGGCGCCGTTGGGGCCGATCACGCCGACAATGCCGCCGGGCGGCAGCGAGAAGTCGAGCCCGTCGATCAGCTGCTTGTCGCCCATGTGTTTCTTCAGCCCTTCGACCTCGATCACCTTGTTGCCGAGCCGCGGGCCGTTGGGGATGACGATCTGTGCGCGGGTGAGCTTCTCGCGCTCTGATTGCTCCGCCAGCTCGTTATAGGACTTGATCCGGGCCTTGGACTTGGCCTGCCGCGCCTTGGCGCCTTGGCGCATCCATTCGAGTTCGCGTTCCAGCGTCTTCTGCTTGGACTTGTCCTCGCGGGCCTCCTGTTCCAGCCGCTTGGCCTTCTGTTCCAGCCAGTCGGAGTAATTGCCCTCATAGGGAATGCCGCGGCCGCGGTCGAGCTCGAGGATCCAGCCGGTGATGTCATCGAGAAAATAGCGGTCGTGGGTGACGATGAGGATCGTGCCCTTGTAATCGATCAGGTGCTGCTGCAGCCAGGCGATGGTCTCGGCATCGAGATGGTTGGTCGGTTCGTCGAGCAGCAGCATGTCGGGCGCTTCGAGCAGCAGTTTGCAGAGCGCCACGCGGCGCGCCTCGCCACCAGAGAGCGAGGTGACATCGGCATCGTCGGGCGGGCAGCGCAGGGCCTCCATCGCCACGTCGATCTGGCTGTCGAGATCCCAGAGGTTCTGCGCGTCGATGTCGTCCTGGAGCTTGGCCATCTCGTCAGCGGTCTCGTCGGAATAATTCATCGCCAATTCGTTGTAGCGATCGAGGATCGCCTTCTTCCCGGCGACGCCGAGCATGACGTTCTCGCGCACCGTCAGCGCGGGGTCGAGCTTGGGCTCCTGGGGCAGATAGCCGACCTTGGCGCCTTCGGCGGACCAGGCCTCGCCGGTATAATCCTTGTCGAGCCCGGCCATGATCTTGAGCAGGGTCGATTTACCGGCACCGTTGACGCCGACGACACCGATCTTCACGCCGGGGAGGAAGTTGAGATGGATGTTCTCGAAGGTCTTCTTGCCGCCCGGGTAGGTCTTGGACACTCCGGACATGTGATAGACATATTGATAAGCGGCCATGGTAGATTCCTGACTGGTCCAAAGTGGGTTTGCACCGCAATATCTCCCCCTCGACACAAGATCAACGCCAGCGGCGTTTCGGCGCGCGGGGGCCGGGACCGGGTGCCCTGTCGGCCCTGCGGCGGCGGACGTTGCAGTGATTTTCGCTAAAATGTTCGGAATTTGCGCGAATTTGCGCTATCGTCGCGGGATTCCGGCCCTGTCCCGCAACGGACGCGGTCGGAGTCCATGGCCGCCCGCGCGCCAGCATCGACGGGGATGCGCGTTGCAAGCGGCGCAGCAACAGGGAAATATTCATGTCGAATACCACGATTATTGTGGGTCTGGACGGGTCGGAGGCCGGCGCCCGGGCGCTGGCATTCGCCAAGGACCGGGCCAGGCTGATCAGCGATGCCAGGATCGTTCTGTGTTACGTGATCGAATGGTCACCGTTTTCCTTCCAGACTCCTGAGGAAAACGAACAGCGTCACAAGCGGCGCGAGGAGGAACTCGCCCTGGCGCATGAGCGGGTCATCGATCCGGCGGTAAAGGCGGCCGAGGCGGAGGGTTTCGATGTCAGCGGGCTGGTGAAACACGGCGACGTGGCGGAGATCCTTGAGGATGTCGCGCAGAAGAACCGGGCGAGCCAGATCGTCGTCGGGCGGCTCGGCGCGCGGGGCATCAAGGAACGGCTGTTTGGCGGGGTGACCGGGCGGCTGGTCGCGACGGCCTCGGTGCCGGTCACAATCATTCCCTGAACAGAGGTGAGCAAGATGAGACATACCCTGAAATTCGGGCTCCTCGGCGCCGCGCTGGGCCTGCCGGGCCTGGCGTCGGCGCAGGAAGCACTGACGCTCGACCAGCGGATCAACGATACCTTCGCCAGTTCGACGGGCTGGTTCGTGAACCTGATCTTCGCGCCGCTGCCGGGCACCGCTTTCCCGTGGATCGTGCTGTGGCTGGTGGTCGCGGCGAGCGTCTTCACACTCTATTTCGGCTTCATCCAGATCAGGGCCTTCGGCCATGCGATCCGGCTGGTGAAGGGCGATTATTCCGATCCGAACGACGCCGGCGAGGTCAGCCATTTCCAGGCGCTGGCGACCGCGCTTTCCGGCACCGTCGGGCTCGGAAACATCGCCGGTGTCGCGGTGGCCGTGGGCATCGGCGGGCCCGGGGCGACCTTCTGGATGGTCCTTGCCGGGCTGCTCGGCATGGCGTCGAAATTCACCGAATGCACGCTCGGGGTCAAATACCGCAATGAATTCGCCGACGGCCATGTCTCCGGCGGTCCGATGTATTACATGACCAAGGGGTTCAAGGAACGCAGCCTGCCCGGGGGCAAGGTGCTGGCGGTGATCTTCTCGATCTTCTGCATCGGCGGCGCGCTGGGGGGTGGCAACATGTTCCAGGCCAATCAGGCCCATGCGCAGATCTCCGGCATCGTCGGCGATTATCCGGGCTGGATCACCGGGCTGATCTTCGCCGCTGTCGTCTTCGTGGTGATCGTCGGCGGGATCAAGTCGATCGCGCAGGTGACCGAGAAGGTGGTGCCGTTCATGGGCATCCTCTATGTCGGCGCGGCGCTGGTCATCCTGGTGATGAACGCGGGTCAGATCGGTTGGGCCTTCGGGCAGATCTTCGCGGGTGCCTTCACCGGGCTCGGTGTGGCAGGCGGTTTCGTCGGGGCGCTGATCCAGGGGTTCAAACGGGCGGCCTTCTCCAACGAGGCCGGGGTCGGTTCGGCGGCAATCGCCCATTCGGCGGTGCGCACCAAGGAGCCGATCACCGAGGGCGTCGTGTCGCTGCTGGAACCCTTCATCGACACGGTGGTGATCTGCACGATGACCGCGCTGGTGATCACGATCTCCGGTGTGCTGGTGATGGACCCGGAGACCGGGCGTTTCGTGCTCAACGAGGCCGGGACCGCGATCCAGACCGTTGACGGATCGAGCGGCGTCAGCCTGACCTCGGCGGCCTTTGCCACCGGGTTCAGCTGGTTCCCCTATGTGCTGGCAATCGCCGTGGTGCTCTTTGCCTTCTCGACGATGATCAGCTGGTCCTATTACGGTCTCAAGGCCTGGACCTACCTGTTCGGCGAGGGCAAGAACAAGGAGCTCACCTTCAAGCTGATCTTCTGCTTCTTCATCGTAGTCGGGGCGGCGGCGCAACTCGGCGCGGTGATCGACTTCTCCGACGCGATGATCTTCGCCATGGCGGTGATCAACATCACGGCGCTCTATTTCCTCATGCCGGTGGTGAAACGCGAGATGCAGAGCTATTTCGGGCGTCTCAAGACCGGGGAGATCGTGCGCCACGCCCATTGATCGCGCCCTAAACGCGATTGACAAACCGGGTACTTGCCCCTCCATTCGGCCCCTGATGCAATTCGGGGGCCGTTTTCTTGCGCCATGACTATCCATATGCAGCCCCCGGCCAGGTGGTGGGGCTGCTCGGCGGCTCTTTCGACCCGGCGCATTCGGGCCATGCGCATATCACCCGCGAAGCATTGAAGCGGTTCGGGCTCGACCGGGTCTGGTGGCTGGTCAGCCCCGGCAACCCGCTGAAGGAACACGGGCCCGCACCGCTGGAACAGCGCATGGCGCATGCCCGCGCGGTGATGCGGCATCCGCGGGTCACGGTCACCGATATCGAGGCGCGGATCGGCACGCGCTACACGGCGCAGACCCTGGCGCGGCTGGCAGCACTCTACCCCGGGGTGCGTTTCGTCTGGCTGATGGGGGCCGACAACCTGGCGCAACTCCATCTCTGGCAGGACTGGCGGCGGATCATGGCGCAGGTGCCGCTCGGGGTGCTGGCCCGGCCCGGACAGCGGATCTCGGCGCGGATGAGCCGGGCGGCGGCGCTTTATGCCAATGACCGGATTCCCGGCAACCAGAGCCAGCTTCTGGCCCATGCCCCCCCGCCGGCCTGGTGTTTCGTCAACGTGCCGATGGTCGATATCAGCTCCTCAGCGATCCGCGCCGCCGGGCGGTGGAGCTCCGCGCGGACCCGCTGAACCGCGCCGCGACCGGCGCGGGGCACCGCGTGCCCAGCCGGGCTGGCGGGGATTTGCATATTTGATCCGCAGGTGCTTGTGGACGGAGGCGCGCTGCGATTTAACTCGGCTGCATGAGCAGAATGATTTCCAGACGGTTTTTCCTCGGATCGGCGGCGGCATTGCTGGCGACCCGAGGTGGTGCGGCAGAGACGGCGGCGCAGGCGCCCGAGGCCTCGCTGCGCCCGGTGCTGCGCGGCACCGATCATTACAAACAGGCGATCCCCAGCGTTGCGGAGATCCTGAAGGGGCAGAACCTCACCGGCAAGGTGAGTTTCGCGGTGGCCGATGCCAGGACCGGGCTGCGGCTCGAGGAGGAGGGCGCGCAGGAAGGCCGCCCGCCCGCCAGCGTCGCCAAGGCGCTGACGGCGCTCTATGCGCTCGACGCACTGGGTCCGGAACACCGGTTCGAAACCCGGCTGCTCGCCACCGGCCGCATTGTCGATGGCGAAGTACAGGGCGACCTGGTGCTGGTCGGCGGCGGCGATCCGACGCTCGATACCGACGGGCTGGCGGATCTGGCCGAACAGCTCAAGACGGCCGGCATCCATGGCGTGAAGGGCGGGCTCAAGGTCTATCAGGCGGATTTCCCGGTCCAGGCGCAGATCGATCCGGAACAGCCCGATCATGTCGGCTACAACCCGGGCGTCTCGGCGCTGGCGCTGAATTACAACCGCGTGCATTTCGAGTGGAAACGCGCAAGCAGCGGCTATGACGTGACAATGGAAGGGCGCTCGGCGCGGCACCGCCCCAGCGTCAGCATGGCGTCGATGGAAGTGGTCGACCGGCGTGGCCCGGTCTATACCTATCATGACGGCGGGCAGCGCGAGGACTGGACCGTGGCGCGCACGGCGCTGGGTACGGGCGGCGCCCGCTGGCTGCCGGTGCGCAAACCCGGGCTCTACGCGGCGGATGTCTTCGCGACGCTGGCCGGATCGCAGGGCATCAGGCTGCGCGATCACGAAATCGTGCAAACCCGCCCCGAGGGCGAAGTGGTCGCGACCTTGCAGAGCGACGGCCTGACCTCGATCCTCAGGGACATGCTGAAATATTCCACCAACCTGACCGCCGAGATGGTCGGGCTGGCGGCTACCGGCAAGCGGATCGGCAAGGTGGAGAGCCTGCGCGCCTCGGCGGCGGAGATGAACCGCTGGGCGATCGCCGAGCTGGGCCTCACGGCGCCGAAGCTGGTCGATCATTCGGGGCTCGGCGATGACAGCCTGCTAAGCGCGGCGGACATGACCAGGGCGCTGATCGCGGCGCAGGGCGCCGGGCTGCGGCCGATCCTCAAGAAAGTGGCGCTGCGCGACGCCAAGGGGCGGCCGCAGCCCGATCATCCGATCCAGATCGTCGCCAAGACCGGCACGCTGAATTTCGTCTCCGGTCTGGCGGGCTACCTCACGGCGGAAGACGGCACCGACATGGTCTTCGCGATCTTCGCCGCCGATATCGAGGAACGCAACAAGATCCCCCGCGAGGCGCGCGAAGGCCCGCCCGGGGCGCGGGCCTGGAATGGCCGGGCCAAGCGGGTGCAATATGCGCTGCTGGCCCGCTGGGGGGCGCTCTACGGGAGTTGAGGGTGTTGTGATGGCGTGATGCCGTGATCGGTGCTAGCACCCATCCTACGGTGCTTCACCCTTTTGCAAATACTCTAGAACCCAAGTTTCAGGAGATGCTCAGGTGACGTGGCGCGCCCTGGCGCCGCGTTCGATGGCGGCGGCATGGAGCCGGTCGAGATTGAGCTGATAGCGGATCTCCTCGAGCAGGCGCAGCTCGGCCTCCTCGATCCGGCCATCCGCGGCAGCCACGTCGCAGGCCAGCGCATAGGCGGTCTCGAAAAGCCGTTCGGGCAGGGACTCGCGGATCAGCCCGAACAGCGCGTCGAGCCCGTCCTCCTGTTCGAAAAGGTCGAAGACCGTCTTGCTGACGGTCGAGATCCGGTCGCTGTCGTAATTGGAGAAGACCGGCAGCAGGTTCACCGCCGCCTCGATCTTGATCAGCTCGGCGGTGCGGATGTTCTCATCCGAGGCGGAGACCGCGATCATCAGCGCCAGCAGCGAATCCTGCGCGCTCAGCGAATGGGAGGTATCTTCGGGCATGGGCGCATCCTTTGGCGGCTGTGTTGCAGTGCAGAATATTGACGCAACCGGGGGGAGGCAATAGGAACGGGCGCGACTCCGCGCGATGTGCGGCGGGGCTAAACATGTGGGAATCCGAGATGTCCGAGATGCGCGACGCAGCAATGACCAGCAAGGCATGGCCTTTCGAAGAAGCGCGCCGGGTGCTCAAACGCTATGCGAAACAGCCACCCGAGAAGGGCTATGTGCTGTTCGAGACCGGCTATGGCCCTTCCGGGTTGCCGCATATCGGCACTTTCGGCGAAGTCGCCCGCACCACGATGATCCGCCGCGCCTTCGAGGCGATCAGCGACATTCCGACCCGGTTGATCTGCTTTTCCGATGACCTTGACGGGATGCGCAAGGTGCCGGGCAACGTGCCGGACCCGGAAAAACTCGCCGAGCATCTGCAGCGTCCGCTGACCAGCGTGCCGGACCCGTTTGGCACCCATGACAGCTTTGGCGATCACAACAACGCCATGCTGCGGCGGTTTCTGGACACGTTCGGTTTCGAGTATGAATTCTACTCGGCCACAGAATTCTACCGCACCGGGCAGTTTGACGAGATCCTGTTGCGCGCCTGCGAGAAATACGACGAGATCATGGCGGTGATGCTGAAGTCGCTGCGCGAGGAGCGGCGGCAGACCTATTCGATCTTCCTGCCGATCCATCCCGAGACCGGGCGGGTGATGTATGTGCCGATGAAGGAGGTCAACGCCAAGGACGGCACGATCACCTTCGAGGACGAGGACGGCACCGAGATGACGCTGCCGGTCACCGGCGGCAATGTGAAGCTGCAGTGGAAGCCCGATTTCGGCGCGCGCTGGGCGGCGCTCGGGGTCGATTTCGAGATGTACGGCAAGGATCATTCCACCAATACGCCGATCTATGACAGTATCTGTCGCATTCTCGGGGCGAAAGCGCCGGAGCATTTCACCTATGAGCTGTTTCTTGACGAGAATGGTCAGAAGATCTCCAAATCGAGCGGCAATGGCCTGACCATTGACGAATGGCTGACCTATGCCAGCACCGAATCGCTGTCCTATTTCATGTATCTCAAGCCGAAGACCGCGAAGCGCATGTATTTCGACGTGATCCCCAAGGCGGTCGATGAATATCACCAGCAGCTGCGCGCTTATGAAACGCAGGATATCAAGGCGCAACTCAACAACCCGGTCTGGCATATCCACGGCGGCGACGTGCCCAAGTCGGATATGCTGGTGCCCTATTCGATGTTGCTGAACCTTGCCTCGGTCTCGAGCGCCGAGGACAAGTCGCAGCTCTGGGGGTTCATCCAGCGTTATGCGCCTGAGGCGACGCCGGAGACCAACCCCGGCATGGATGCCGCGGCCGGGCACGCGGTGCGCTATTACAACGATTTCGTCAGGCCGACCAAGGTGTTCCGCGCCCCGAGCGAGCTGGAACGCGAAGCGCTTGTCGATCTGCGCGACCGGCTCAAGGTCTGGGACGGGGGGCTTGACGGCGAGGCGCTGCAGAGCATGGTCTTCGCGGTCGGCAAGGAGCGGTTCGAGCCGCTGCGCGACTGGTTCACGGCGCTCTACGAAGTGCTGCTCGGCGCCAGCCAGGGGCCGCGGTTCGGCGGGTTCATCGCGCTTTACGGCGTCGATGAAACCGTGGCGCTGATCGACGACGCGCTGGCGGGCAAGCTCGCCGCGGCTTGAAACTCTCCGCCGCTTTGCCCCGTGACTTGCTATCATGGGGCAGAGCGGGAGAGGGGAGATGCGCAACGGGTGGATTTCCGGACTGGCGGGATTGTGCCTCTCGGCGCTGCTGAGCTTTGCTGCGGCGGCGCAGGAGGGGCCGATCGAGGATGTGATCCGCCGACAGATCGAGGCATTCAAAGCCGATGATTTCGCCACGGCGTTCGAATTTGCCTCGCCCCGGTTGCAGAGCCTGTTCGGCACGCCGCAGAATTTCGGCCGTATGGTGACCGAGGGCTATCCGATGGTCTGGCGGCCTGCGGAGTTGCGGTTCCTGCAATTGCGTGAAGGGGACGGTGGCTTTCAGCAGCTTGTGCAGATCATCGATGCGGAGGGGCGGGTGCATCTGCTGGCTTATACGATGGAGCAGGGCGCCGACGGCTGGCGGATCGCGGCGGTGCGGATCCTGCCGCGGCCTGGGGTTGCGGTATAGCCTTGGACTTTGCGTAACTAGTTGTTTTCTTTGGAAGAAAACGTTTCGGAATCCTGGAAATATTCCGGTGTTGCTTTTGCGGCGTACGGCGGGCTTCGGTGGCGTTAGGAAATGACTGATATCCCTTGATCCTGCTTCGGAGCTGTCCGGGGCAAAAGGAGACACAGCGTCGGGCGAAGGTCCGGGAAGGGGATATAGATGAACAAGGCGATCACCGAGGAGCTGGCGCTGATGCCGCCTGTTTTTGCACAGGGTCTCGACGTCTATTCCAGCGGCGATGGCACGCCGGGTTCGGACACCTATGCCAATGCGGCCAACGCGGCCTTCGTCCCGGCGGATCAGGATTTCGGCGGGGCGCTGGAGCTGCAGAAAATTCATGACGTGCAACGATTGCGCTACATGGGCGAGACGCCGCTGTTGCCGGGGTGTTACCTGCGGGTCACGGCGCGAATAAAGGCGGTGAGCGGCAATCTTCCGGCGGTGCAGATCGCCGCCTATCCGGCGCATGCGGACGGTTCCAGGGTCACTGGCGTTGCGGAATACGGGCCGACAGTGGCGCTTGGCAGCTATGGCGAGGTGGTCGAGGTTAGCGCGATCATCGGCAGTGGGCTGCGCAGCGGTGTCGATATGGTCTGGGGCACACAGCCGCTTTACGGGCATGTCGGGCTTGATCTGACCGGGCAGAACGGCGGGGTGGTGCGGATCGACGATCTCGTGGTCGAGGATGTGACCTCAGTGTTCCTGGGCGACATGCTGGCGCGGGTGGATGTACGCGATTACGGCGCTGTCGGGGATGGCAGCACCGACGACACCGCGGCTTTCGAGGCAGCCAATGCGGCGGCAGGGGGGCGCGAGGTGCTGGTGCCAGAGGGGGTCTATCGGCTTCTGGGGGATGTGACCTTCGATGCGCCGGTGCGGTTCGAAGGGCAAGTCAGCATGCCCGCCACGGCGATGTTGCTGCTGCGCAAGGATTTCGGCCTGCCGCAGTATATCGCCGCTTTTGGCGACGAGGAGCAGGGCTTCCTGAAGGCGTTTCAGGCATTGCTGAGCAATTCGGACCATGAATCACTGGATATGGGCGGGCGCAAGGTGAGCGTGCGGGCACCGCTCGACATGCAGGCGGCGGTGCCGGACAAGACGAGCTATGCAACCCGGCGGGTGATCCGCAACGGACAGCTCGAAGCGGCCGCGAGCGCGGCCTGGGACGACGTCGAGGTGACATCGCAGGCGAGCTATACGCCCTCGGATGCGCGCAGGCTGAGCAATGTTGTCAATGTCGCCAATGTGCCGGTCGGTGCGCGGGTAATCGGCACCGGGGTGGGGCGCGAGATCTATGTGAAGGCAAAGAATGTCGCGACCGGGCAGGTGACGCTCAGCGCGCCGCTCCATGACGCGGCGGGGACGCAGAATTTCACCTTCCGCAAGCACCGGTATCTGGTCGATTTCAGCGGTTTCGCCTCGCTCAGCAAGATGGTGCTCGCGGATGTCGAGCTGCAATGTAACAACCGCTGCAGCGGCATCAACCTCGCGCCCTCGGGGATCACTTTCCATCTGCGCGATTGCTTCGTCAGTCGTCCCAAGGACCGCGGGCTGACCTCGATCGGATCCGGCTGCCAGGGAATGCTGATCGATCGCTGCCAGTTCCTGTCGGGGGAGGATGCGCTCGACGTGCCGCAGCGCAGCAGCATCGCGCTCAACGCCAATTCCAACGACGTCAAATTGCGCGACAACCGGGCGACCAAGTTCCGCCATTTTGCCGTTCTGGGCGGTGGTAACCCGATCATCACCGGGAATCACTTCTTCCAGGGAGACGGCGTGGATAACGGGGTGCGCTCGGCCGGGCTGGTGCTGGCGGAGAATTACGTTTCCGGCATCGTCACCGGGAATTACATCGACAATTGCTTCATCGAATGGACCAACGAGCGCGACCCGACGCCGGGTTTCACCAGCGGTTTCTCCTTCAGCGCGCTGAGCATCACCGACAATATCTTCCTCTCTGGCGAGGTGGCGCCCTGGTTCAGCTATATCGTGGTCAAGCCGCATGGAGCGGGGCATTTCCTCAACGGGGTGACGATCACCGGCAACCGGTTCCGCAGCATCAACGGGGCCATCGACCGGGTCGAGCGCATCGATACGAGTTTCGCCGATTTCGACATGTCGCGCTGCAAGGATGTGGTGATGCGCGGCAATTCCTTCCACGCGGTGGGCGAACAGGTGAGCAACGCCGCCGAGATCAGCTTCAGCCAGGGGAGCGTGTCGGATACCTGGGTGATCGGCACGGCGGGGCGGCTGCCGTTCCGGGGGCAGGCGCTGAGCGTTGATCATCTGGTGGCGCAGGGGGCGATCCGCGACGGCAGCAATGTCACGCGCCATGCCATGCCTTGGGTGAAGCTGGCGCAGGGGCCACAGAGGGACGAGTTGCATCTGGTCTGGCCGGAGCCGGTCAAGGGCAAGGGCAAGGTGCTGCTCGGGGTGCGGATGGACAATCGGTGAGGGGCGCAATGCTGTCAGAAATCGCGCCAGAGCGCGAGTTTGAGCGCAGTGTCGTAACGGTTGCGCAGCGGAATTTCCGCACCGATCTGCAGTCGGGTCTTGCCCTTGCCCAGGGCGACGACGAGCGCCGGGGCGAGCTTGGCATAGCTGCGGGTGTTTTCGTGGGTCAGGTAGAGCTGCATCATGCCGGTAAAACGCGCGTTGAAGGACAGGCCGATGGTGCTGTCGAGCTTGATCCGGTGGCTTTTCTCTACAAGGTCCCAGAGGATCGCGGCGTCGATATTGCTCCAGCCATGACGTTCGCCGAGCGTCAGGCCGCGCCCCCAGGACAGGCCGGTTTTGAGGTGCGGCAAGAGGGCGAATTGGGACCAGCGGGCGCCGAGACCGAGCTCATAGGCGAAGCGATGCACGCTTTCGGAATCACTCAGGGGTCGGCGGAAGAACAGGGTCGCCTCGCCGGAGGGGGCGCCGTAGCGGTCGGTATAAAAGGAGATATCGGCGCCGAGGGTGAGGTCGTCCCGCCATGCGTATTCGAGGTAATTCGCCTGGGCGGTGTCGAGAAAATAGGTGCCCGAATAGGACAGGGAGGTGAAACCGCTTCCCTCATCGCGCAGCCATGGTCCTGCCTGCGCCACGTTGACGGCAAGGCAGATCGACAGGATGGCGAGGGACAATCGGCAGCGCATCTTCTCCTCCGCGTCCGATCTTGGTTAACGGCGGTTAAGAAAGCGTTACGGCAGGCGGGAGGGAAAAGAAAAAGGCCCGAAGCGATGCTCCGGGCCTTGGGCTTGGGTAGTGGTCGGTTCGTGGCGGCGCAGAGACGACCTCAGGTGCGGACGGACCCGCCGCGCGGACCGGCAATCAGCCAGGCGATGAAGCCAAGGACCGGCAGAATGATGATTGCCAGTGTCCAGATGACCTTTGCCAGCATCGAGCTGCCGGACGTGAGGACCTGGTAGATCGCGTAGATATCCGCGATCAGCACGATCAGGCCGAGAATACCATATTCCATGTTGGTGCTCCGAAATCTGTTTCGATTGCTGTCTGGCGGCTCAACACGGGGGCCGCGGCATTGGTTCCGCCCATGGGTTTCGCCTCCCGCTCAACAGTTTGCGCAAAGCAGGTGCCAGCTGGGGTCCGGGTGGTGTGATGTGAACATGACAGGCGGAACATCTCGAACCGCTGCGGCGTTTTGATAGCAGGGACATCCATACAGAAAGGAACATGCTATGACTGGGACATCCTCTGCAGCATCGATGGTTTCTTCGAACGATGTGAATGGCACTGCTGTCTATGGCGCCGACGGGACCCAGGTCGGCCATATAGATCACCTGATGATCGACAAGAAATCCGGCAATGTCGCCTATGCGGTGATGGGATTCGGCGGGTTTCTGGGGCTGGGCGAGGATCACCATCCGGTGCCTTGGAACGCTCTACGCTATGATCCGGCGCGTGAAGGTTTCGTAACCGATATCACCGAAGCGCAGCTGCGCGATGCGCCGGATCGCGGCGATGATTGGCAGCGCGACCGTGCCTGGGAGAAGCGCACTTTCGATCATTACGGCGTGCCGTACTACTGGTTCTGAAAATGGCAAATATTCGATGGGCTCCCGCGTCAGGAATGGCGCGGGAGTTTTGCGTGAAACCTAGCGCTTGCGCCGCTTGACCCCGCCGCGCATGCCGCCGCGGCCCATGGTACTCCGGCCGCTGGCCTTCTGCGCATCGTCCACCGCCTTTTCCACCGCATATTGTCGCGCCATCGGATCATCCGCGATGGCCAGATCGACGGCTTCGAGACGTTTCACTTCGTCGCGCAGTCGCGCGGCTTCCTCGAATTCGAGATTCTCCGCGGCCTTTCGCATGTCGGTACGCAGCCCGTCGAGTACCGCCTGCAGGTTGCCCCCCGCCGCGCGGCTGTCGATCTTGGCGGTGACGCGCGACTGGTCGGTGTCGCCCTTGTAAAGCCCGGCAAGGATGTCATCGACATTCTTCTTCACCGTCTGCGGCGTGATCCCGTGTTCCTCGTTATAGGCGAGCTGTTTGGTACGGCGGCGTTCAGTTTCGCCGATTGCGCGTTCCATGGAGCCTGTGATCCGGTCTGCATACATGATGACGCGGCCCTCGGCGTTGCGCGCGGCGCGGCCGATCGTCTGGATCAGCGAGGTCTCGGAACGCAGGAAGCCTTCCTTGTCCGCATCGAGGATCGCCACCAGCCCGCATTCGGGGATGTCGAGGCCCTCGCGCAAGAGGTTGATGCCGATCAGCACGTCAAAGGCGCCCAGCCGCAGGTCGCGCAGGATCTCGATGCGTTCCAGCGTGTCGATGTCGCTGTGCATGTAGCGCACCTTTATGCCCTGTTCATGCATGTATTCAGTCAGATCCTCGGCCATGCGCTTGGTCAGCGTGGTGCAGAGCGTGCGATAGCCGTCGGCGGTGACCTTGCGCACCTCGTCGAGAAGGTCATCGACCTGTGTCTCGACCGGGCGGATCTCGACCTCGGGATCGATCAGCCCGGTGGGGCGGATCACCTGTTCGCTGAACACGCCGCCCGCCTGTTCGATCTCCCAGGCCGCCGGGGTGGCCGAGACGAAGACGGATTGCGGGCGCATCGCATCCCATTCCTCGAACTTGAGCGGGCGGTTGTCCATGCAGGAGGGCAGGCGGAACCCATGCTCCGCCAGGGTGAACTTGCGCCGGTAGTCGCCCTTGTACATGCCGCCGATCTGCGGCACCGAGACGTGGCTTTCATCGGCGAAGACGATGGCGTTGTCGGGGATGAATTCGAACAGGGTGGGGGGCGGTTCGCCCGGCGCGCGCCCGGTGAGATAGCGCGAGTAATTCTCGATCCCGTTGCAGACGCCGGTGGCCTCCAGCATCTCCAGATCGAAATTCGTCCGCTGTTCGAGCCGTTGCGCCTCAAGCAGCTTGCCCTCGGCGACGAGCTGGTCAAGCCGGATGCGCAGCTCCTTGCGTATGCTGATGATCGCCTGCTGCATCGTCGGTTTCGGGGTCACGTAGTGGCTGTTGGCATAGACCCGGATCTGATCGAACGTATCGGTCTTTTCGCCGGTCAGCGGGTCGAATTCGGTGATGTTCTCCAGCTCCTCGCCGAAGAAGGACAGGCGCCAGGCGCGGTCTTCGAGGTGGGCCGGGAAGATTTCAAGCGAATCGCCGCGCACCCGGAAGGAGCCGCGCTGGAAGGCGGCATCGTTGCGTTTGTATTGCTGGGCAACGAGATCGGCCATCACCTGACGCTGATCATAGGAAGAGCCGACCTTGAGATCGAGGGTCATCGCGCCGTAGGTCTCGACGCTGCCGATGCCGTAGATGCAGGAGACCGAGGCGACGATGATCACGTCGTCGCGTTCAAGCAGCGCGCGGGTGGCCGAATGGCGCATCCGGTCGATCTGCTCGTTGATCTGGCTTTCCTTCTCGATATAGGTGTCGGAGCGGGCGACATAGGCTTCGGGCTGATAGTAATCGTAGAAGCTGACGAAATACTCGACCGAATTTTCCGGGAAGAAACCCTTGAACTCGCCATAGAGCTGCGCCGCCAGCGTCTTGTTCGGCGCCAGGATGATCGCCGGACGCTGGGTTTCCTCGATGATCTTGGCCATGGTGAAGGTCTTGCCGGTGCCCGTGGCGCCGAGCAGCACCTGGTCGCGCTCGCCGTTGCGCACGCCCTCGCTCAGCTCGGCAATGGCGGTGGGCTGGTCACCGGCGGCGGAAAACTCGGTATGCAGCTTGAACCGTTTGCCGCCTTCGAGCTTCGGGCGGTTGCGCACATCCGGTGCCGGTGCGTGCAGCATCGGCATGGATTGCGACTTTTCGGTATGGGCATAGGGCATGGGGGATCCTCACTCCGGCCGCGTTCGGGACCTCCCCATAGGTGTCATGTTTCACCGCATATTCAAGGGCCGGCTGCTTCGCCGGTGGGCCGCTTCACGAGACGACCGCGCGGGCAAGGCGCTACTTGCTCAGCCGCTTGCGATTGGCGCGCACCTTGCGGCCCAGCGGCGCCATTGACGCGGCCAGCACCTGATCCGGTCGCTGCCCGGCCAGCATGGCACTGGTGGCGGCGCTCCAGGCCTCGTTCCAGGCCGGGGCCTTTTCCGCCAGCATCCGCTGGTTCTCCCCCCGCCGCGCGGGGAGAATACCGCCAATCGCCAGCAGGCGCAGGGCGATAACGGCCTGGGTATCGAGCATCAGAGCGGTCATCCGCAGATTGAGATCGAAGAGCGTGAAGGGCGACATTGCGGGGGGCTCCTGAAAGGGTATCACATCAATTAATGCTGCGCTGCGGCACGACAAGGGCGGCGGTGTGGAATTCGCGCCTGCCCTTGCCCCCCTGCGCGGAATATCGGATAAACGCCCAGCCATTCAGACTGGAGCAGCCCCATGCGCGCACGTATCTTCCAACCCGCCCGGACCGCGATGTCTTCGGGATCCGCCAAGACCCGGGTTTGGCTGCTGGAATTCCCCCATGAAAACGCGCGCGAGATCGACCCGCTGATGGGCTGGACCTCCTCGAACGACACGCAGAGCCAGGTGCGGTTGCAGTTCGATACGCTGGAAGAAGCGGTGGAATATGCCCGCGAAAACGGCATCGACGCGCAGGTCTTCGAACCCAACAAACGCAGACCCAACGTCCGCCCCGGCGGCTATGGCGAGAATTTCGCAACCGGACGGCGCGGCGCCTGGACGCATTGAGGGCATTACGGCTTCGCTACGTCGGGCCTGTGACCCTCACGGTGACATTGTCCGACGATCACGGCGCAACCGATCCGGACCGGCGCCGACAACCGATTTGAACCAATCCCGGCCTGCATGTGTTATCCTGCAAAGATGGGGCAAGTCATTTGGAACCGGTAAAGATCCTTCTCGCGCAGCTCAGGGACATCGCCCGCTCGGCAATCGAGCTGCTGCCCCAGATCGTCGTGGCCCTGCTGGTCATTCTGCTGACCTGGGGCCTGTCGAAACTGATCAAGTACCTGATCGAACGGACCCTGCGCGGCACCCGTCTGCGGCCCAGCCTGAAGGAGCTCTTTTCGCTGCTGAGCTCGATCCTCGTCTGGGTCTTCGGCATCATGGTGGCGGCGATCATCGTCTTCCCCGGGCTCACCCCGTCAAGCATCCTGGCCGGTCTCGGCATCGGCTCGGTGGCGATCGGTTTCGCCTTCAAGGACGTGTTCGAGAATTTCCTGGCCGGAATCATCATCCTGTTCCGCCGCGAGATGCGCATCGGCGATCATATCGAATGCGAAGGGCTCGAGGGCAAGGTGTCGCATATCGCCATCCGCGAGAGCCATATCCGCCAGACCGACGGGCAGCTGGTGATCGTGCCCAATTCGATCCTATTCAAACATCCGGTCAGGATCCGCACCGAACAGGATCTGCGCCGCGTGACGATCATCTGCGGGGTCGCCTATGACGAGGACGTGGATGAGGCGCGCAGCGTGATCGCGGACGCGGTGGAGCGCTGCGGGACGGTCACGGCAGAGGACAAGCCGATCGAAATCTTCGCTCAGGAATTTGCCGATTCCTCGATCAATTTCGAAGTGACCTGGTGGACCGGATCGACACCGGTGGAAGTGCGCAGATCGAAGGACGAGGTCGTCGCCGCGGTCAAACGCGCCCTCGATGACGCCGGGATCGAAATTCCCTTCCCCTATCGCACGCTGACCTTCAAGGAACCGCTGCCCGAAGGGCTGCAGCGCGATTGACGCGGTCAATGTGATCTCTGACACAGGCTGACGCGGCGGCGATGGGCTATACTGCCGCTCGTTATCATGAGGACCGGCTGCGGCGTCCGTTTGGGGGCCGGGGACGGTCCCGGGCATTTTCGCGAGTATCTGGAATTTCTTCGGGGCATGAAAAGACGGCCGGGAAGGCCGCATGTCGGGCATCGGAGCGAAACCGCGCCGGGAGCCATCCGGCGCCTTTATGCGGAGCCAGTTCATGACACCCTGGGAAATCAACGGTCGCGAAGCGGTCAATTGCAACTGCAACTTCGGCTGCCCCTGCCAGTTTGGCGTCCTGCCGAGCAAGGGCCATTGCGAGGCGGCGGTCGTCTATGAGATCGACAGCGGCCATCACGGCGAGACACGGCTCGACGGGCTGCGCGCGGCGGCGGTCTATCACTGGCCGGGGGCCATTCACGAAGGCAACGGCGAGATGCAGCTGATCGTCGATGAAGGCACGAGCGAAGCGCAGCGCGCCGCGCTGGAGGCGATCATGACCGGACAGGACACCGAGGAAATGGCCACCATGTGGTTCGTCTATGCCAAGATGTGCCCGACGAAGCACGAGACGCTGACCGCGCCGATCCGGGTGGAGATGGATATCGACAGGCGCGTCGGCGAAGGCTCGGTCGAGGGGATCTTCGACATCGCGCTGCAGCCGGTGCCCCATATCGTGACCGGAGAGCCGCACCGGGCGCTGATCAAGCTGCCCAACGGGTTCGAGTTCGAGGAGGCGGAGATGGCCAGCGGCCGCACCCGGCTGCGGGGCGGGGCGATCTCCTTCGATCCGCTCGACGACAGCCACGCGCATTTCGCGCATCTGCATCTGACCGGGCAGGGCGTGCAACGCGGCCACGCCGGAGCGGCCTGAGGCGCGCGCGATGGCGCGGCGCACGGGAACACGCGAGGAGCGTATCGCGCTGGCGCTGGTCGCGGGGCTGGGGCTGGCGGCCGCGCTCTATACCTGGTTCGGCGTCGGCATGCCGATGAGCCTGCCGCAGATGACCGCGATGGGCGGCAGGCTCGGCGACCCGATGCGCATGGCGGCACCCGAGCAATGGGGCTTCGCACGCATCCTCGCGCTTTTCGCCATGTGGTGGATCATGATGATCGCGATGATGCTGCCGAGCGCGGCGCCGGTGATCCTGCTCTTCGCCGCCCTGCGACGCGTCTCGGACAGGGGCGGCGCCGTCACGACCGCCATCGCGGCATTCGGGGCCGGATACCTCGCGATCTGGGCCGGGTTCAGCGCGCTGGCGGTGCTGGTGCACTGGGGCCTGCGGGACAGCGCGGCCTTCGCCTCCGGCATGATGGCCTTGCGCGGCGAGATGTTGGTGGGACTGCTGCTCGTCGCCGTCGGGCTCTACCAGCTGACGCCGCTGAAACGCGCCTGTCTCCGGCAATGCCAGTCGCCCGCGCAATTCCTCACGCGCCATTACCGCCCCGGCCTGCACGGCGCGGCGCGGATGGGCGCGCATCACGGGGTCTTCTGCCTCGGTTGCTGCTGGGCGCTGATGCTGCTGCTCTTCGCGGGCGGGGTGATGAACCTGTGGTGGATCCTCGGCCTTGCCCTGCTGGTGCTGCTCGAACGCCGCGCCGCCGCCCATCCGCTTCTGCCCGCGCTGGTCGGGGCAGTGCTGATCGCCGCGGGGCTGGCGGTGATGCTGCCGGGCGCGGTCGGTCCGGGCTGATTAAAGCTATGTGGTATGGGCAGTTCGTGTGATAGTGAACAGATGGAACCCTCGTTGATGTCATTCATCTGGACCCATTCGAAACGCGACCAATTCATTCTGACATGTCTGACGCTGCTGCTGTTTCCGCTGCTCTACCTGACCCTCGAACTCCCCAAACGCATCATCAATGACGCCATCGGCGCCGCCGCGCCGAACCTGCGGTATCTCGGGCTCGACATGGCCCAGACGACGCTGCTGATCGCGCTCTGCCTCGCTTTCCTCGCCTCGGTCATCGCCCATGGCCTGCTGAAGATGCGGGTCAACAGCTACAAGGGTGTGCTCGCCGAACGGCTGTTGCGGCGGTTCCGCTATACGCTGATCGGGCGCATCCTGCGCTTTCCGCGCAGCTATCAGAGCCGGGTGTCGGAGGGCGAGCTGGTCTCAATGGTCACCGCCGAGGCGGAACCGCTCGGCGGGATCATGGGCGATGCAATTGCCCATCCGCTGCTGCAGGCCGGGCAGATGGCGACGATCCTGCTGTTTCTCTTCGTGCAGAACCTCTGGTTCGGCCTTGCCGCCGTGGCGCTGATCCCGGTGCAGGCCTGGCTGATCCCGCGGCTTCAGGCGCGGATCAACCTGCTGAACCGCAGCCGCATCCGGCAGGTCCGGGTGCTGGCCTCGGATATCGGCGAGCTTGCGGCGGGGGCGGCGATCCTGCGTCAGCACGGCGGCTGGCGCTACCGCATGGCGCTGATCGGACAGCGCCTCGGCGGGCTCTTCGACACGCGTTTCGAGATCTACCGCCGCAAATTTTTTCTCAAGTTCATCAACAACCTGCTGACCCAGCTCACGCCGTTCTTCTATTTCCTCGTCGGCGGTCTGCTGGTCATCAACGGGCAGCTCACCATCGGCGCGCTGGTCGCGGCGCTGTCGGCCTTCAAGGACCTGTCCAGCCCCTGGAAGGA
The DNA here is from genome assembly GCF_042685005.1 of Sulfitobacter aestuarii. Taxonomy (NCBI): domain Bacteria; kingdom Pseudomonadati; phylum Pseudomonadota; class Alphaproteobacteria; order Rhodobacterales; family Roseobacteraceae; genus Sulfitobacter; species Sulfitobacter aestuarii. The sequence continues at coordinate 91,599 of NZ_JBHUMP010000011.1, forward strand.
GCTGCTGACCTATTACACCGCGGTGCAGGAAATGGCGCAGCGCTATCACCTGATCATCGAACGTTTCGCCCCGGCCGAACTGCTCGGCGATTTTCTCGCAGATGAGCCCGATGCCGCGGCGCCCGACATCCCGGTCCAGGCGGCGCTGACGCTTGAGGGGGTGGTGCTGCAGGACGAAGGCGGGCGCAGCCTGCTCAACGATGTGGATCTGGCCATCGCCCCGGGCAGCTGGACCTGTATCCTGGCCCAGGACGAGGAGGACCGCAGCGCTTTTTCGCAATTGCTGCTGCGCGAGCTCGCCCCCAGCGCCGGGCGGGTCCTGATCGACGGCACGGCGCTGACGGATTTTTCGCAGACGCGCATCGCCGCGACTCTCGCCCATGTCAATTCCGCGGTGCATGTCTTTGACGGCACGGTCGGGGATAACGTGATGGTGCCGCTCTGCACCGCGCCGCAGGAACAGCTCGACGGCGTGGCGCTCAACGAGGCGCTGCGCAGCGGCAACAGTCTCGACCGCGCCGACGGACCCTGGCGTCCGGCCAATGGTGCCGCGGAACTGCTGGTCGCGGCGCAGGGCGACTGGCAGCGGCTGGTGACCATCACCGGAGCGCAGAAGAACCTGTTGAGCCGGGTGCTCGACCGCAGGCTTGCCGGACCCGAGGAACGCGCCCTGCAGGAGCAGCTGATCGACGCCAGACTGGCGGTGCGCGGGCGGCTGCGCGAGGCCGGGCTTGCCGATGCGATCCATGCCTTCGGCACGGATGTCTATGTCGATGAACTGACCCTGCCGGAGAACCTGCTCTTCGCCATTTCGCGCAGGGACGGCTGGCTTCCCGAGGAAACCGGCCGCCTGCTCGCGGCGCTGATCGACACGCTCGGCCTGCGCGATCAGGTGCTGACGCAGGCGGTGGCGCTGGCGCGGATGCTGATCGAGGTCTTCGACGCGGAGGCCACCGGCAGCGCGCTGTTTCGCCGTCTCGGCCTGCCGAAGGAGCTGCTGGCCCGGCTGCGCCCGGTGCTCAAACGCCGCGACGGGCGCTCCGTCGCCCGGTCGCGCAGCCGGGCCGCCGACGAGCTGCTGCTGCTGTCGCTGGTCTTCAACCTGCCCGCCAGCCATTTCGACGGGGATTTCTCCGCCGCGCTGAAACAGGCGGTGGTGGCGGCGCGGCGCGGCGCGACGGCACAGGCCGATCCGGTGCTGACGACCGGTTTCATGCCGCTTGACGAGACCGCCTGGAACCCGCGGCTCAGCGTCTTCGAGAACATGATTTTCGGCAAGATCGCCCCGACCTCGCGGCCCCGGCGCGAGGAGATCAAGGCGCTGGTGGTGGAGATACTCGGCGCGCGGCTCGACGATCTGACGCTGTCCGAGCTGATCCGCAAATTGCCCACCGGGCTGCGCGGCGCCAATCTCTCGCCGCAGCTCATGGAGCAGATCAGCCTGAGCCAGGCGGTGATCAAACGGCCCGCCATCCTGATCCTCGAACGCGCGCTGGCGAGCCACGACGAGGCCGCCCGCAGCCGCGCCTTCGCGTCGCTGCGCGATCTTCTGCCCGAGGCGACGATCATTCAGCTCGAGGCGGAATTGCCGCAAAGCGGACATCACGATCATGCGCTGGAGCTGCGCAGGGGCCGGATCGTGACGCTGGGCGACGAGCTTGGCGGTGTGGAAGAGGGCGAGGCGCGCGATGATCTGCACCGCAAGTTCCAGGCGCTGCGCAAGGCGCCGCTGTTCCGTGATCTCAGTCGCCAACAATTGCGGATGCTGGCCTTCAGCGCCCGCTGGGTGGAATTTGCCGCGGACAGCTACGTTTTTCGCAAGGGCGATCTGCCCGACGGGGCCTTCCTGATCTATCGTGGCGCGGTGGAGCTGATCGAGCGGACCGAGACCGGCGAGGTCGCCTTCATCCTGCGGCCCCCCGAAGGCACGCTGGTCGGCGAGCTTGGCCTTTTGCGCAACGATCCGCGGCGGCTCGACATGCGTGCGCAGGGCGATCTGTTGCTGTTGCGCATCGATGCCGGGGACTTCCTTTCGGTGGTCGAAACCGATGCGCGCACCGCGTTCCGGCTGATCCAGAACCTGATCGGCTATCTCGACCGGCCGCAATAGGAGGCAACGATGGAGGCTGCGTGCGAAGCGGGTGACGAAAAGCGGCTCGAGCGCGGGCTGCACCGGATCTGCTCGGCGGAGACGACGTTGCGGCGCATCCGGCCGCTGATGGGGCGTTTCGGCATCACCCGGCTTGCCGATGTTACCGGGCTCGACCGGATCGGCCTGCCGGTGATGCTGGCGATCCGTCCCAATGCGCGCTCGATCGCGGTGTCACAGGGCAAGGGGCTGACCCGGGCCCAGGCCGCCGCCTCGGCCCTGATGGAGGCGATCGAGATCTGGCATGCGGAGCATTTCGACGGGCCGGTCTTTTTCGCAAGCCATGCCGACCTCGCGCGCAGACATGATTTCGTCGATCTGGCGCGCCTGCCCGCGCAGCGCGGCGGCGGTTTTGACTCTCATGAGCGTCTGCATTGGGTGCAGGCGTCGGACCTGCTCGGCACCGGGCCGAAACTGGTGCCGCGCGAGATGGTCCATGCCGATTACACCCATCCGCTGCCGCCCGGGGCCGGACATTTCCCGGCCAGCACCAACGGGCTTGCGTCGGGCAATCACCGGCTCGAAGCGATTTGCCATGGCATCTGCGAGGTTATCGAACGCGACGCGCTGGCGCTCTGGCATCGGCAGGACCTGTCGGCGCGGCGCGCGACACGGCTCGATCCCGACAGCCTTGAAGGGGCCGAACTGCCTGGGCTGATCGCGCGTTTCGCGCGGGCCGGACTGGAGACGGCGCTCTGGGACGTGACCTCGGACATCGGCATCGCGAGCTTTCTCTGCGTGATCCGGGAGCCGGGCGGGGAGGGCCATCTCGGCCTCGGCTCCGGTAGCCATCCCGACCGCGCCATCGCGCTGCGCCGCGCCTGTACCGAAGCGGCGCAGACGCGGCTCAACTACATTTCCGGTGCGCGCGAGGATCTGTCCTTGGCGGAATATGGCAGCGCCGGGAGGGCGGAAAAGGCGCAGAGCTTCGCCGCGCTGTTCGACGCACCGCCCGGTAGACGCCGCTTCGTCGCGGTGCCGAGCCGCCGCAACCGGCATCTGCAGGAGGATCTCGACCATCTCCTGCGCCTGCTGCAGCGCGCGGGGATCGCCGAGGTGGCGCTTGTCGATCTTGCCCGCTCGGAGCATGACATCCCGGTGGTGCGGGTAATCATCCCCGGGCTCGAAGCGCCGCATGATGACGCAGGCTACGTGCCCGGCGCCCGGGCGCGCCACATCGACCGGGGGCGCGCATGATCGTCTTCGCCGGGCCCTCGCTGTCCCATCTCGAAACGCTTCCCGAAACGCTGGAACCGCGGGCGCCGGTGCGGCAGGGCGATGTCTATCTCGCCGCACTGGAGGCGCCGCGCGCCATCGGGATCATCGACGGCTATTTCGACGGTATGCCCTCGGTCTGGCACAAGGAAATCCTCTTCGCGCTGAGCCGGGGCATCGCGGTGTTCGGCGCGGCAAGCATGGGCGCGCTGCGGGCGGCGGAGCTTGACGTTTTCGGGATGACAGGCATCGGGGAGATCTATGCGGCCTATCGGGACGGCACGCTGCGCGATGATGACGAGGTGGCGCTGGCGCATGGTCCGGAAGCGCTTGGCTATCCGCCGCTGAGCCTCGCGATGGTCAACCTGCGCGCCACCTGCGCGGCGGCGCTGCGGGCCGGGGCGATCGACGCGACGCTGGCGGCGCGCCTGCTTAGGGCAGGAAAGGCGCAGTTCTTCAAGGACAGAACCTGGCGGAGCGTGATCGCGGCGCTCGACCTGCCCGAGGATCGGGCGCGGCATCTGCGGGGGCTGATCGAGAGCCATATGGTCGATCAGAAGGCGCGGGACGCCGAGGCGCTGCTCGACCGGATGGCCGCGGCGGATTTCCCCGCGCCGCGCAGCAATTTTCATTTCGAGCGCTCCGATCTCTGGCTGCGCTTCACCGCGCAATGGCGGCGGCGCCGCGCCGAGCCGGAAGCGCAGTCCGGGGGCTATCGCCTGCTCGGAGAGGGCGGCTCCTTTGGCTGAAACCGCAGAAGATGCTAGACTGGCCCGGCGAGGATGGAGGAGGGCGAATGGAAGGCACGAGGTTCAAACTCTTTCCGCAGCCGGGGTTCCTGCGCGATTTCGCGGAGCCGGAAGTGGTCATGGTCTCCTCGCCCCCCGGCAGCCTGATGCCCGGCCCCGCCGATGCGCGGATGTATGCGATTTTCCCGATCGGCAAGAGCGCGCCCTATGGCATTGCGCCCGACGGCTCCGCGCTGCTCACACCAGCTTGGACCGGCGCCATCGAGGACCCGGCGGAACCGGACGGGGAGGGGCATTTCGACCATCTCACCCCCGGCACGCCGCAATTCGAGACCGCGCATCTCTTCGGCGCGGTGCGTTTCGTGATGGACATCTGGGAGGGCTATTTCGGCCGCGAGATCCCTTGGCAGAGCGACGGCACCTATGAGCGGATGGAACTGACCATCCTGCCGAGCCTCGAGAACGCCTATTCGGGTTTCGGTTTCCTGGAGATGGGTGGCGATTGGCAGGAAGGGGTCTTCACCCCGTTCAGCCTGAATTTCGACGTGATCGCCCATGAGGTCGGCCATGCGATCATCTATTCCGAGGTCGGGGTGCCGGACCCGGCCAATGTCACCGGAGAATATTTCGGATTTCACGAGAGCGCGGCCGATCTCGTGGCGCTGGTCTCCTCGCTGCATTTCAATTCGCTGCTCGACCTGCTGCTCGCGCAGACGCAGGGCAATCTCTATATGCTGAACGCGGCCAACCGGATCGCGGAATTGTCCGAGAACAAACAGATCCGCCTTGCCGCCAATGACCGCCGCCTTTGTGAATTCGTGCAGGGCTGGGAGAAGGAGCACCATCTGGCGGAGCCGCTCACCGGGGCCTTTTTCGATATCCTGGTCGATCTGTTCCACGAGATGCTGCTCGATTACGGGGCGATCACCCCCGAGGTGGAGGAATTGTCCGACAGGCTGCTGGCCACGCAGCAATATGCGCCGGTCATGCAGGAGCTCTTTGCCGAAGCCTACGCCGCCAATCCGGATCTGTTCCGGCGGGCGCTGATCGACGCGCGGGACATTCTGGGCACCTATCTCGCGGACAGCTGGATCGCGCTCAGCGGCAGCGACATTACCTACGCGGAGATTGCCGAGGTCTTCCTGGCGGTGGACCGGCGCCACAGCGGCGGGCGCTATGCGCGGTTGATCCGCGGCAATTTCGATCTGCGCGATATCGGCTTCGTGCTGGTCGGTCCGCAGCTGCGCCCGCTCGACGAAAAGAGCCATGCCAATTCGGTCCGCACCCTGGTTCCGTAGACGGCTCGCGGCAATTTTGCTATGCTCGCGCGATAATAGATTTGAGGAGCAGTCCATTTCAATCACCAAAGGATTGAGGCCATGAGTGAGAAACTTGATACCTCTTCAGAGATTGTAATTTTTGGACGTGTTGTCGAAGATTTGAGCGTGAAAGGTGCCACCGGCACCACGACCACCGGCACAGCGGCAGATGCCGGAGATACCGGCGACGGCACGGCGGGTGAGGCGGGCAGCAGCGCGCATGCGCCGGATCGCCAGTTCGTGCGGGCCTACGGGTTCAGCTTCGACGGTATTTATTACGAGGTGCCGACGCCGGTTCTGTTCCTGCTGAAGGGCGCCGGGATCGCCGCCGACAAGGCCGACGTGCCGGGGCCGAACCCGCGCAACAAGGAGTTTTTCGCACAGCTCAAGGCCTGGCGGGTCCGGCGCAGCGATGACACCGTGCGGCTCGATGTGGACAGCGGCAAGTTCGAACATCTGCTGCTCGATCCCGGCGGCGAGGGAGCCGCGGTTTCCGGAGCACGGGTTTCCGGGGCGCGCGTCAGCGGGGCAAGGGTCAGCGGCGCGCGGGTATCGGGGGCGCGCGTCTCCGGGGCACGGGTCAGCGGCGCGCGCGACGCCAGCGATTGAGCGACAGGTCCGGGCTCACAGCCCCGCGCGTTTCAGCCCCTCGACGAAATGGGTGACATCCTCGGGGTTGCGGTCCGGCTGCACCGCGCCCCAGCGATCGAGCGAGAAATTCGGATGCGCGGCCCGCACCCGCGCGGCCTCGCGGCGGGCCTCCTCGAGCCGCCCAAGATGCCCATAGCTCGCCGCCAGGATGCGCCGCCCCTCGGTCGGGTTCTGCATCTCCTGAATGCATTTGATCGCCTCTTCATAGCGCTTGAGATTGAAATAGGCGCCGCCGAGGTGCCAGATATATTGATCGGGATAGAAGGGGTTGAGCCGCATCGCCTTCTGAAGCAGCTCGATCGCCTCTTCGGAGCGGCCGGAATGGGCCAGCGCATCGGCCATGTCCGACATCAGGTCGGCGTCATTGGGGTTGAGCTTGCGGGCGCGCTCATAGGCGCGGATCGCGGCGTCATGCTCCTTGCGATAGAGATGGGCGTAGCCGAGCTCGCCATAGCCCCGCGCATCGGACGGGTCGAGGTCGATGGCGCGCAGCGCCAGGGCAAGCGCCTCGTCGAGCGCCGTATCGGCATTTTCGGCCCAGTCGTAGCGCCAGTCGAGGTTGAAGGTGCGCGACTTGGCGGCGAGGGCGCGGGCATAGCTCGCATCACAGGACAGCGCCGCATCATAGAGCGTGCGGGCCTCGCGCACGTCGGTCTGGGTATAGCGGTTGATGTGGCGATGCCCCTGCAGCACAAACCCATATGCCTTGAGATTGGTCGGCGGCAGCAGGCGGATGCGCTCGCATTCGGTGGCCTCGATCTGGGTCGCTGTGGCGGAGACGATGATCTGGGTGATCTCGTCCTGCAGATCGAAGAGATCCTCGATATCGCGGTTGTATTGCTCGCCCCAGATGGTGCGGTCCTGCAGCGCGTCGAGCAGCTGGATGGTGATCCTGATCCGCGACCCGGCCTTGCGCACCGTGCCGCCGACGGCATAGCGCACACCGAGCTCGCGTGCCGCCTCGGAGGGGGAGCGGCCTGGATCGCGATAGAGATAGGCCGAGCCGCGGGCGATCACGAAAAACTGGTGAAAGCGCGACAGGCTGGTGGTGACATCCTCGGTCAGCCCGTCGGCGAACCATTGGTCGTTCTGATCGCTGCCCTGGAACCCGAAGGGCAGCACCACGATGGAATGGTTGGAGACATCCTGGAAATCCAGCGCCGGCACCCGGTCGCGGCGCAGCCCCGGGGTCATCGCGGCGCTGGTGGGGTTCTCGTGGACCTGAAAGACGTCGATCGCGCGGTTGATATTCTTGAACCGCTGCCCGCCGAGATATTCATAACCATAGCCGAGCTTGTTGCTGACATGGTCATAGACCGCGCCGGAGATGCAGACCTGACCGGGATTGGCGAAGGCTTCGATGCGCGAGGCGATGTTGATGCTGTCGCCGGTGATCTCGTCGCCGCGCACCAGGATCTCGCCGATGTTGACACCGAAGCGGAAGCGGATCTGTCGGTCCTCGGGCAGGTCCTCGTTCAGCCGGGCCAGCGCCTTTTGCATGTCCACCGCGAAGCTCACCGCATCGACGCCGGATTCGAAGATCATGAAGGCATTGTCCCCGGCCGAGCTGCGGAACTCGCCGGAATATTTGCCGATCTCGCGGCGGAACATCGCCAGACGCTCATCGACCGCGATGGTGGTGCCGATTTCGTCCATGCCCATCAGCGAGCTGAAGCTCACCACATCAGCGAAGACCAGCGCGACGAGGCGGCGCTTGTGCTGATGCTCGGGCGGTTGATGACTGATGGCACTATGCACGGGCGGCGTTTCCACCTTGTAGACAACAGATTGCGCGGCAGGTTTCGGGCAGCTTGGCGAGCACCCGGTCGCGCCGCCCGGCCCATTCGCTGGCGAGGAGTCCGACGATCACCACATCGCGCCGCGTCCCGCCCACGAACCAGCCCTCGCGGAACCGGCCCTCCTCGGTGAAGCCGATGGTTTGCAGGGCGTTGAGCGTGGCGGTATTGCCGTCGCGGTAATAGGTGGTCAGACGGTGCAGGCGCAATTGCTGGAAGGCGAGTTCGATCAGTGCCACGGACATGGCCGTCGCCAGCCCTTTCTTGCGGAAGGGTTCGGCGACGAAGGCCGGGACGATCGCATCGCCGTGGATGTAGTTCACCGCCTCCAGCCCGGCGATCCCGGCGGGGGTCTCGTTGGCATCCTCGGCGATGAACCAAAAGGCGCGCGGTGTCTGGGCATGATCGAGCGAGGAGCGCCAGCTCTCGCGCATCGCGTCGATATTGACCGGCACCGGCAGGCCGCGGTCAAAGAGTGCGACATCCTCGAAATCCCAGAACCAATCGGCAATCTTCGAAATATCCTCGAGCCCCAGCGGGCGCCAGGTGAAGGGGCTTGAGGTTTTCGTGGACATGTCCCGATCCTGCTTTCGTCTGCTTGCCTCGCATTGCCGGAAAGCGATGCGCCGGATGTCGAGATCCGGTCATTCCTCGGTAACGCAACAAGATACGGGTTACTCAGCCCCGGCAGAGCGACGATGCCCCGGCCGTCCGTGTGACCACGCTTTGGCGACAAGCGTTCGGCCCCTGCGGACCCCCGATTATAGACGCTACCGGGGAAATTTTCCAATGTTTATGCGAAAGCCGTGCGCGCAAAGCGGCAGGGCGTCGGGGGGCGCCCTGCCGCTATGGGGCATCATGGCCGGTTCGGAGGCTTACTCGGGTTTCTGGAACACGCCGCAGGCGATCCGCGATCCGGCATCCCCGCCCGGCTGCGTGGCGTAATCATCGGCCTTTTCATGGATCATAAAAGCGGCACCGTCGTCGTCGAAGATCATCCCGTCGATGTCGATCCCGGCGAGGATCACATCGGCCTCCAGCACCCCGTCGGCGCCGACATGCACATTGGGCAGATCGCCGGGATGCGGGCCGTTCTGGCTCAGCACGCCGTGCTCGCGATCCCCGGCGATATGACCGCCCGCGGATTCGAAGTCGGGAGCGGTGCAGTCGCCGGTCTCGTGCAGATGCACGCCATGGGTCCCTTCCGGCACCCCGGTGATGTCGAGCTTCAACAGCATCTCGCCGGATGGGGTTTCATTGAGCGTCGCACTCCCAGCTATCGCACCGTCGTGACCGCTCACCAGGGCACTGGCGCTCGGTTGCAACTCCTGGGCGAAGGCGGGCAGGGCGAGGGTAAGGGGCAGGGCGGTGCAGAGGATCTTGGCGAAGGGCGTCATCATCATTCTCCTGTTGGGGTCAAGGGCAGAACCGATGGTGACGGCGAAGGTTCCGGGGCGCGCCCAGGAGCGCCGCCCGGCGAGGGCGGACGGCGCGGTTTCGCTCAGCGCTGGTAGATCACCGGAAACCAGTCCTCGCGCAGGCGCTGGCCGGGTTTCATGTCATGGCCCGGGAAGGGCGGCGAGGTCGGGCCGGGACGCTCGACATAGCGCGCGTCATCGCCGAGCAGGCGCAGCGAGAAGGCCCGGCGGCGGGAATTGCGGGTATTGCCGCGCGCCCCGTGCAGGGTGCCGTAGTTGAACGCCACCGCGTCGCCCGGCTCCATCTGCCACTCACGGATATCCATGCCCTCGGCGTCGGGGTCAGGCACCGGCATGTATTTATCCTCGTCGGGATAGAAGTTAGTCTCCGACAGCCAGCGGGTCGGCAGCACCGGTTTTTCCCAGGCATGGCTCCCCGCGACGCAGCGCAGGCTGGCCTCGGTAACCGGGTCGAGCGGCGACCAGAAGCTGACGTTCTGGACGCCATCGACGAAGTAATAGGGGCCGTCCTGATGCCAGGGCGTGGGCTTGGACGTGCCGGGTTCCTTGACCAGCACGTGATCGTGAAACATCTGCACCTTCTCCGAGCCCATCAGGTCGGCAGCGACCTCGGCGGCGGGGGAGTCGCGGATCACCTCCTCGAATTCGGGGATGCGCGTCCAGTTGCAGTAATCGTCGAAGAACCGCCCGCCTTCGCCTTCCTTGAGGTTCTCGGCGGCATAGGGGCCGGGCTCGTTCATGTTGCGCTCGATCCCGGCGCGGAGGGTTTCGACATGGTCCTTGAACAGACCCTTCACCAGCACGACGCCCTCGCGCTGGAAGGTCTCGATCTGTTCGTCGGTGAGAAGCGGGTGGGTCATCTGGCTCTCCTTTGTTTCGCGGATCAGGCTAGCCTGCGTCATTATTAGCTTCAAATAATGTTTGCTGCGGGTATGAATAGTCTAATGCTATACGTTACCCTGCGCCAATATGAATATGTGACCGCCGTCGCCCACACCGGCAGCCTGACCGAGGCGGCCAGCCGACTGGCGGTGTCGCAACCCTCGCTGTCAGTGGCGATCAGCCGTGTCGAGCAGCGGCTCGGGCAGCGGATCTTCCTGCGTGGCAAGGGCGCGGCGCTGCGGCTCACGCCCTTCGGGCATCGCTTCGTGGCGGGGGCGCGGGCGCTGCTCGACATGGCGGCGGAGCTCGAACAGGGGCGCGCCGGGGAGGCGCCCTTCGTGCTGGCCTGTTTCGAGGATATCGCGCCCTGGTATCTCGCCCCCGCGCTCTCCGCGCTCACGGCGGCGTTGCCGAATGTCCCGTTCAGCATCCGCGAGGGGCGGTTCGAGACGTTGGCGGCGGATCTGGCGACGGGGCGGGCGGATATCGCGCTGAGCTATGACCTTGGCTTCGGGCCGGAGTTCGACCGGCTGGCACTGAAGCAGGTCGCGCCGGTGGCGTTCCTGAGCCAGAACCACCCGTTGGCCTATCGCCGGGCGCTGCGCATTGCCGATCTGGAGGGGCAGCCGCTGGTGCTGTTTTCCGAGGATCAGTCGCTGCGCCATATGATGACGCTCTTCCGCCGCCTCGGGTTGCGCATGGACATCGCCCATCGCACCGCTTCGCTGGAGATGATGCGCTCGCTCTGTGCGCAGGGGGCCGGGGTGGGGATCAGCTATTCGGTGCCGCCTTCCGGGGTGAGCTATGACAAGCGACCGCTGGTCACCATCCCGATCGCCGACAAGGAAGCGCTGGCGGAGATATCGCTGATCTGGTCCTGCCTGTCCCCGCCGCATGACGCCTTCGACGAGATCAAGACGCTTCTGCAGAAGCTGGCATGACGCGCGGCGTTCTGGCTGTTGAGAATCTTGGAAAATCGCTGCCGTCTTTCAAAAATTTGCGAAGATTGCTTTAGCCATTCCAAGCCTTGGCGCAGCCCCGCTTTGCGGCGATCTTTGCCCCAGCAGTTTCAAGGAGCCTATGATGAGCAATTCTACCTATTACGCGCCCAAGGGCGGCCACCCGCCGCAAACCGACCTGCTGTCGGATCGGGCGGTCTTTACCGATGCCTATGCGGTCATCCCCAAGGGCACGATGCGCGACATCGTCACCTCCTTCCTGCCGTTCTGGGAAGGCACGCGGCTCTGGGTGCTGGCGCGGCCCTTGAGCGGCTTTGCCGAGACTTTTTCGCAATATATCATGGAGGTGCAACCCGGCGGCGGCAGCGACAAGCCGGAGCTCGAGCCAGAGGCGCAGGGCGTGCTCTTCGTGGTCGAGGGCGGGTTTTCGCTGACCATCGAGGGGCAGAGCCACGAGATGCGCGAAGGCAGCTATGCCTATATCCCTGCCGGGGCCGACTGGTCCCTGCGCAATGACAGCGGCGCGGTGACGCGGTTCCACTGGGTGCGCAAACGCTATCAGGCGGTGGCCGGGCTCGACCGGCCGGAGCCGCTGGTGCTCAACGAGCGCGAGATCGAACCCTCGGTGATGCCCGATACCAACGGCGCCTGGGCAACCACCCGCTTCGTTGACCCCAACGACGTGCGCCACGACATGCATGTCACCATCGTCACGCTGCAGCCGGGCGGGGTGATCCCGTTCTGCGAGACCCATGTGATGGAACACGGGCTCTATGTGCTGGAGGGCAAGGCGGTTTACCGGCTCAACCAGGATTGGGTCGAGGTCGAGGCCGGGGATTTCATGTGGCTGCGCGCGTTCTGCCCGCAGGCCTGCTATGCCGGGGGGCCGGGGCCGTTCCGCTATCTGCTCTACAAGGACGTGAACCGGCACATGACGCTCTGAGGCAGGACGGCGGCTAATCGGCCGCCGTTTCGTATGGCGTCCCGAAGGCGGCGGGGGCACCGATGGCGGCGGAGACCGCGTGGCCGGCCTTGATCACCATATCCGCCAGTTCGCGCACCTGATCGGGGGAGACCCGGCTGGTCGGGCCGGAAACGGAAATCCCGGCCACCACCTCGCCATGCGGATTGCGGATCGGGGCAGCGATGCAGCGCATGCCCATGTTGCGCTCCTGATCGTCGATCGCATAGCCGCGCCGGCGCACCTCCGCGAGATCATCGGCCAACGCGTCGGGGTCGGCGCGGGTATGCGGGGTGAAGACTTGCAGACCTTTGGCCGTAAACCTGTTTACGTAGGCTTCGCCAGCATAGGCGAGCAGCACCTTGCCGATGCCCGACGCATGCAGCGGCGACAGCGTGCCGGGCGGAAAGAAGGCGCGGATCGGGGCAGAGGTCTCGACCTGCGAGAGGAACAGCACCGAGCCGTCCTTCTCGACGCCGAGGTTGGCGGTCTCGCCGCTGTCTTCCATCAATTGCCGCAGGATCGGGCGGCTGCGGTCCACAAGGCTGGTGCGGCGCAGGAAGACCGAGCCGATGAGGAAGGCGTCGGGGCCGATCTGCCAGGTCTGTGCGCGTTCGTCGCTCTCGACCATGCCGTGCAGCGCGAAGGTGGTCAGCACCCGGTAAACGGTCGCCGGGGATTCCCCGAGGCTCTGGGCCAGCTCGCTGAGGGAGGCGCTTTCCACCCGCGCCAGCTCGCTCAGCACCACCAGCGCCCGATCCAGCGCCTTGATGGTGTTCTGTTCGGTCTTTTCGGCGAAGGCGCGCGGGCGGCCGCGTTTGCGGTCGCCGTTTCCGGGATTGTTCGGTAAAGCCATAAAGTCTTGCCTATTATACGTGAAATACAAATTCATGATATGAAAAACGCAAGCCTTTGACAATAAAGGAATTACCTAAATTAACAGGAAATGAAATGGGATTTCAAAAAAATTGATCGGGCATCGGGCGGGGGCTAGGCTGTTGGTGAAACTTTCCGATGGAGGGAACCATGAGCTTTCAGAACCCGGTCTTCATTCCCGGCCCGACCAACATGCCCGAGGCGATCCGTCAGGCCTGCTACATGCCCACGATCGACCATCGCTCGCCGATCTTCGGGTCGATCCTGCATCCCTGCCTTGAGGGTGTACGCAAGGTGCTGAAATCGGAGAGCGCGCATATCTTCATCTTCCCCGCCACCGGCACCGGCGGCTGGGAAACCGCGCTCAGCAACACATTGTCGCCCGGCGACGGGGTGCTGGCGGCGCGCAATGGCATGTTCAGCCATCGCTGGATCGACATGTGCCAGCGCCACGGGTTGGACGTGCAGGTGATCGAGACGCCTTGGGGCGAGGGGATTGCTGCGGACAGATACGAAGAGATCCTCAGGGGCGACAGGGACCACAAGATCAAGGTCGTGCTGGCGACCCATAACGAGACCGCCACCGGGGTGAAATCCGACATCGCCGCGGTGCGCCGCGCGCTCGATGCGGCGAAGCATCCGGCGCTGCTGTTCGTCGATGGGGTCAGTTCGATCGGCTCGATGGACTTCCGCTTTGACGAGTGGGGCGTCGATGTTGCGGTGACCGGTTCACAGAAGGGCTTCATGCTGCCCGCCGGTCTGGCGATCGTCGGTTTCAGCGAAAAGGCCATGCAGGCGACCGAGAGCGCCGGGCTGCCGCGCACCTTCTTTGATGTGCATGACATGGCCAAGGGCTATGCCAACAACGCCTTCCCTTACACGCCGCCGGTGGGCCTGATGAACGGGCTGAAACTGTCGCTTGAAACCTTGCTCGACGAGGGGCTGGAGAATGTCTTTGCCCGCCATACCCGGATTGCCACCGGCGTGCGCCATGCGGTGAAAGCCTGGGGGCTGGAGCTCTGCGCGGTGTCGCCTGAGGTCTATTCGGACAGCGTTTCCGCGATCCGCACGCCCGAAGGGTTCAATGCCACCGATATCGTCACCCGCGCCGCGGATGAATACGGCATGGCCTTCGGCGTCGGCCTCGGAGAGGTCGCGGGGAAGGTGTTCCGCATCGGGCATCTCGGGTCGCTGACCGATGCGATGATGCTGTCGGGGCTCGGCGTGGCGGAGATGGTGATGGTCGATCTCGGGCTCGACGTGAAGCTCGGCTCGGGCGTTGCGGCGGCGCAGGAATATTACCGGCACGGTGCCAACAAGGCCAACAAGGCGGCGGCATGATGAAGGATCACTCGGAGATGTATGTTCCTACATTCGACGACATGAAGGCGGCGCATGAGCGCATCCGGCCCCATATCCACCGCACCCCGGTCTTGACCTCGAGCTATCTCGACGAGCTTGCGGGGTGCGAGATGTTCTTCAAATGCGAGAACTTCCAGAAGGCCGGGGCGTTCAAGGTGCGCGGGGCGTCCAATGCGGTGTTCGGCCTGTCCGAGACGCAGGCCGCACGCGGGGTGGCGACGCATTCCTCCGGCAACCACGCGCTGTCGCTGTCCTATGCGGCGGGGCGGCGCGGTATCCCCTGCCATGTGGTGATGCCGCGCACGGCGCCGCAGGCCAAGAAGGACGCGGTGCGCGGCTATGGCGGGATCATCACCGAATGCGAGCCCTCGACCTCTTCGCGCGAAGAGGTCTTTGCCAAGGTCCACGCGGAGACCGGCGCCGACTTCGTCCATCCCTACAACGATCCGCGGGTCATCGCGGGGCAGGGGACCTGCGCGCGCGAGCTGCTCCAACAGATGGCGGATTTCGGCGGCAATCCGGATTTTGTCGTCGCGCCGATCGGCGGCGGCGGGATGATCTCGGGCACCTGTCTGACCCTGTCGAACCTGGCGCCGGAGGTGAAGATCATCGCCGCCGAGCCGGAACAGGCCGACGATGCGGCGCGCAGTTTCCGGGCCGGGCATATCATTGCCGATGATGCGCCCGAGACCGTGGCCGACGGGCTCAAGGTGCCGCTGAAGGATCTGACCTGGCATTTCGTCAAGGGCCACGTGAGCGACGT
This sequence comes from Sulfitobacter aestuarii, assembly GCF_042685005.1. NCBI lineage: Bacteria > Pseudomonadati > Pseudomonadota > Alphaproteobacteria > Rhodobacterales > Roseobacteraceae > Sulfitobacter > Sulfitobacter aestuarii. The sequence continues at coordinate 106,720 of NZ_JBHUMP010000011.1, forward strand.
GCTGACCGCGACCGAGCAGGAGATCATCGACGCGATGAAACTGATCTGGCAGCGCATGAAGATCGTGATGGAGCCGAGCTCGGCAGTGCCACTGGCCACGATCCTGAAGAATCCCGACACCTTCGCGGGCAAACGCGTGGGTGTCATCGTCACCGGCGGCAATGTCGATCTGGCAAAGCTGCCCTGGATGCAGAGCTGAGGAATGACTGACATGAAAGATATCAACTACGACGAGCTCGACGTCGGCTTTGACGCACCGGCGGTGCCGGGGATGGATGAGGCCGATATCCAGACGCCCTGTCTGATCCTCGATCTGGACGCGCTGGAGCGCAACATCAGGAAGATGGGCGATTACGCCAAGGCCCATGGCATGCGCCATCGCAGCCACGGCAAGATGCATAAATCGGTGGATGTGCAGAAGTTGCAGGAAAAGCTGGGCGGGGCCGTCGGCGTCTGCTGTCAGAAGGTCAGCGAGGCCGAGGTCTTCGTACGCGGCGGCATCAAGGATGTGCTGGTCTCCAATCAGGTGCGCGAGGCGGCCAAGATCGACCGGTTGGCGCGGCTGCCCAAGCTCGGCGCCAAGATCACCGTCTGTATCGACGACATCGCCAATGTCGCCGAGCTGTCGGACGCGGCCCGGAAGCATGGCACCGAGCTGCATTGCTTCATCGAGATCGACTGCGGAGCCGGGCGTTGCGGCGTGACCAGCACCGAGGCCGTGGTCGAGATCTCCAAGGCAATCGATGCGGCGGAGGGGCTGCATTTCTCGGGCATTCAAGCCTATCAGGGCGCGATGCAGCACATGGACAGCTACGCGGACCGCAAGACCAAGCTCGACGCGGCCATCGCTCAGGTCAGGGAGGCGGTCGATGCGCTGCCCGAGATCGGGCTCAAGCCCGAATTCGTCTCCGGCGGCGGCACCGGGAGCTATTATTTCGAGAGCAATTCGGGCGTCTATAACGAGCTGCAATGCGGCTCCTATGCCTTCATGGACGCCGATTACGGGCGCATCCATGACAAGGACGGCAAGCGGATCGACCAGGGCGAGTGGGAAAACGCGCTGTTCATCCTGACCTCGGTGATGAGCCATGCCAAACCCGACAAGGCGATTGTCGATGCCGGGTTGAAGGCGCAGTCGGTGGACAGCGGGTTGCCGTTCATCTTCGGGCGGGACGATGTCGAATATGTCAAATGCTCGGACGAGCATGGCGTGGTGGTCGACCCCGAGGGTGTGCTCAAGGTCAACGACAAGCTGCGCCTCGTGCCCGGCCACTGCGACCCGACCTGCAACGTGCATGATTGGTACGTGGGCGTGCGAAACGGCAAGGTCGAGACGCTCTGGCCGGTGTCGGCCCGTGGCAAGGCCTATTGAACCCGGCCTTGCGACATGAGATCGGGGGGCCGGGAGTTCCGGCCCCTTTTGCAGAACTTACCCGAGGTATCTAAGATGATTATCGTTCCAGAAAAAGAGATTGCCGCGCTGATGACCCGCAGTGCCGCCTTTGAGGCCGTCGAGAAGGTCTTTGCCTCGATGGCGTCGGGCAGCGCCTATAATTTTCCGGTGATCCGCGAGGCGATCGGCCATGCCGATGCGCTTTACGGGTTCAAGTCCGGCTTTGACCGGGCGGCGCTGAACCTCGGGCTGAAATCCGGCGGTTATTGGCCGGGCAATGCCGCCAAGGGCATTACCAATCACCAATCGACGATCTTCCTGTTCGATGCCGATACCGGCAAATGCCGCGCCATCGTCGGGGGCAACCTGCTGACCGCGCTGCGCACGGCCGCCGCGGCGGCGGTGTCGGTCGCGCATCTGGCGCGGCAGGATGCGAAAGTGCTCGGCATCATCGGGGCCGGGCATCAGGCGAGCTATCAGCTGCGCGCGGTGGCCGAGCAGCGCGGCTTCGAGAAGATCGTCGCCTGGAACCGGTCGCCCGAAAAGCTCGACGGGCTGCGCGATGTCGCTGCCGAGCTGGGGCTGCCCTTCGAGAGCGTGACGCTCGATGAGCTCGGCGCGCAGAGCGATGTGATCGTGACCATCACCTCGAGCTTCGATCCGATCCTGCGCGCGGCGCAGGTACGGCCCGGCACGCATATCGCCTGCATGGGCACCGATACCAAGGGCAAGCAGGAGGTCGACAACGCGCTGGTCGGGGCGGCCAATGTCTTCACCGACGAGCGCGCGCAATCGATCAGCATCGGCGAATGTCAGCACGCCATCGCTGACCGGACCATCCAGGAGGCAGACATCACCGAGCTCGGCGCGGTGATCAACGGCGATCATCCGGGGCGCGGTTCTGATGTGGAGATCACGCTGTTCGACGGCACCGGCGTCGGGCTGCAGGATCTTGCGGTCGCCTCCTCGGTGGTCGATCTGGCGGTTGAGAAGGGCGTCGCGCTGGAGGTTGAATTCTGATGTCGGCGTTGCTTGCCCGGACATCCGCGGCCGAGGCTCTGGTCGGGCAGGCCCTGCCCGCACTGCGTCTCGCCGCCTCCGATGGCAGGCAGGTCGATCTCGCGCGGCTCGACGGCACCAACGTGCTCTATTGCTATCCCCCCGATCCGGCGGCAGGGGCCGCGCAGGCCAGCGGGTTCAGGGATCTCCATGCTGCCCTGCGTCACCTCGGAGTGGATCGTGTGATCGGCGTTTCCGCGCAGTCCCCCGCCGCGCAGCGCGTCGCGCGCGAGCGGCTCGCGCTGCCGTTTCACCTGTTGTCGGATGGCGGCGCGCTGTTGGCGCGGGCGTTTGGCATTTTCGACCCGGACGGAAGCGGCATCATGTCGCCACGGCACCTGACATTGATCCTGCGCAATGGCAGGATCACCGATGTGATCGACCCTGCCGGGAGGGCGGGCGAGAACGCGCAGGATGTACTGGATCTTCTGACAGGAAATTAACGGGGCTGACATGACTCAAACACCACTTCGCATCGTCATCAATGGCTTTGGACGCATCGGGCGCAGCGTGCTGCGCCTGTTGCAGACCGCGCGCGCCGATGCCGGGATCGAGGTGGTGTTGATCAACGACATCGCGACGCTGGAGATGAGCGCCTATCTCTTCGAGTTCGATTCCGTCTACGGGCCGTTCAACGGTGAGGTTGCGACCGACGGAGCGGCGCTGATCGTCAATGGCAACGCGATCCGCTATCGCAGCCAGCCCTCGCTGGAGGGTCTCGACCTGTCCGATGTCGATGTGGTGCTGGAATGTACCGGCACGGCCGATACGCGCGAGGTGGCCGAGGCCGGTTTGCGCGCCGGCGCGCGCCGGGTGTTGATCTCCGGGCCCTCGGCGGCGGCGGATCTGACGCTGGTGCTGGGCGCCAACGAGGACCGGCTGGCCGATCAGAAGGTCGTCTCCAACGCGTCCTGCACCACCAATGCGCTGGCGCCGCTGCTGCGGCTGCTGGATGACGAATTCGGCGTGATCAGTGCCCATATGACCACGATCCATTGCTATACCGGCAGCCAGCCGACCATCGACAAGCCGCGCGGCGAGGACATGGCCCGCAGCCGGGCGGCGGCGCTGTCGATCGTGCCGACCACGACCAGCGCCACGCGGCTGATCGAACAGGTGCTGCCCCAGCTCGGCGGGCGGATCACCGGCAGCGCGGTGCGGGTGCCGGTGGCCAGCGTTTCGGCGGTGGATCTGATCGTGGGGCTCGAAAACCGGCCCGACGATTTCGCCGAGCGGCTGCAGCGCGCCGTGGGCGAGAGCCCCTGTCTCGGCTGGACCGGGAAGCCGCTGGTCTCGACCGATCTGCGTGCCCGGCCGGAATCGCTGATCCTGGCGGCGCCCGAAACAATTCACGGTCCCGATTTCACCCGGCTGTTCGGCTGGTACGACAATGAATGGGGCTTTTCCAACCGAATGATCGACGTCGCGCTGCGCATGGGCGCGGATCGACGCAGGGAGCAAGACGAATGACCGAAGAGACGAAAGCCGCAACCGACCGGCAGGCGGCGCTGGATTATCACGAATTCCCGAGGCCCGGCAAGCTGGAGATCCGCGCGACCAAGCCGATGGCCACGGGGGGCGATCTCAGCCGCGCCTATTCGCCCGGCGTCGCGGAGGCGTGTCTGGAGATCGAAAAGAACCCGCAGGATGCCGCGCGCTATACCGCCAAGGGCAATCTCGTGGCGGTGATCTCCAACGGTACCGCGGTGCTGGGGCTCGGCGATATCGGGGCGCAGGCCTCCAAGCCGGTGATGGAGGGCAAGGCGGTCCTGTTCAAGAAATTCGCCGGGGTCGATTGCTTTGACATCGAGGTGAACGAGACCGATCCGGAGAAGCTGGCGGAGCTGGTCTGCAAGCTCGATCCGACCTTCGGGGCGATCAATCTTGAGGACATCAAGGCGCCCGATTGCTTTACCGTCGAGCGGATCTGTCGCGAGCGCATGGGCATTCCGGTGTTTCATGACGACCAGCACGGCACGGCGATCGTCGCCGCGGCTGCTGCCAGCAATGCGCTGCGCGTCGCGGGCAAGGATTTTGGCGACATCAAGATCGTCGCGCTAGGCGCCGGGGCGGCGGGGATTGCCTGTCTCAAGATGATGATGGTGATGGGGGCCCGGAAGGAGAACATCACCATGCTCGATTCCAAGGGCGTGGTGCATACGCAGCGCAATGACCTGACCCCGGAGAAGGCCGAATTTGCCCGCAGCACCGAGATGCGCAGCACGATGGAGGCGATGGCCGGGGCGGATCTGTTCCTTGGCGTCTCCGGCCCGGGCCTGCTGACCCAGGAGATGGTCAGGAAGATGGCCGATCATCCGATCATCTTCGCGCTGGCCAACCCGACGCCGGAGATCATGCCGGAACTGGCGCGCGAGGCGTCGCCCGATGCGCTGATCGCCACCGGCCGGTCGGATTATCCCAATCAGGTCAACAACGTGCTCTGCTTCCCGTTTATCTTCCGCGGGGCGCTGGATGTCGGCGCGACGCAGATCAACGACGAGATGAAAGTCGCCTGTGTCGAGGCCATTGCCGGGCTGGCCCGCGAGACCGCCAGCGCCGAGCTCGGTGCCGCCTATCAGGGCGAGCGGCTGGCCTTCGGCCCGGAATACCTGATCCCGAAACCTTTCGATCCGCGGTTGCTGCCGACGATTGCCGTGGCCGTGGCCAAGGCCGCGATGGAGAGCGGCGTCGCCACCCGCAACGTCGATCTCGATACCTATCGCAAGTCGCTGCAGAGCCAGGTCTATCGCTCGGCGCTGATCATGCGCCCGGTGTTCGAGGCATCGCGGATGGAGAACCGCCGCGTGGTCTTTGCCGAGGGCGAGGAGCCCAAGGTGCTGCGCGCGGTGCAGGCGATGCGCGAGGAGCTCAGCGAGCGGGCCATTCTGGTCGGCCGACCCGAGGTGATCGAGGCGCGGATCGAACGCGAGGGGCTGTCGATCCGCCCGGGCGTCGATTTCGAACAGGTCAATCCCGAGAGCGACGAGCGCTACCGCGAATATTGGGGGAGCTATCACGAGCTGATGGCGCGCAAGGGCGTCACGCCGGATCTCGCCAAGGCAATCCTGCGCACCAATACCACCGCGATTGCCGCCACCATGGTGCATCGCGGCGAGGCCGACAGCATGATCTGCGGCACGCTCGGGCAATATCTCTGGCATCTGAACTATATCGAACAGATCCTTGCCACCAACGGGCTGCATCCGGTGGGGGCGCTGTCGCTGCTGATCCTCGACAAGGGGCCGCTGTTCATCGCCGATACCCATGTGCATATCGAGCCGACCGGCGCCGAGCTGGCCAATATCATGATCGGTGCGGCGCGCCATGTCGGGCGGTTCGGCATCGCGCCGAAACTGGCGCTTTGCTCGGGGTCGCAGTTCGGCAATCTCGATAGCCGTTCGGGGCGGGTGGCGCGCGAGGCGCTGGCGATCCTCGACGCGCAGGCGTGCGATTTCGAATACGAGGGCGAGATGCATACCGATGCGGCGCTCGATCCCGAGCTGCGCGCCCGGCTGATGCCGAACAACCGGCTGAACGGCAAGGCCAATGTCCTGATCTATACCAACAACGACGCGGCAGGTGCGGCGCGCAATCTGCTCAAGACCGTATCAGACGGGCTCGAGGTCGGGCCGATCCTGATGGGCATGGGCAACCGCGCTCATATCGTGACGCCGGGCGTCACTGTGCGCGGGTTGCTCAACATCGCCGCGCTCGCGGGAACGCCGGTCTCCAGCTACGGCTGAACCGGCGCGTCCGCGTCAAAGACAATTCCCGACCCTCATCCCCGACCCGGTGCCCGCATGGCGCCGGGTTTCCGCCTTAGAAAGGCAGGGTGCGACGGGTGCCTCCCGCTCATCGCGTCATCCCGCTTCCGGTTCAGCGGCAGGGCTGGCGCTGACGGTGACATGGGCGGGGCGGATCAATCGCTGGTTGAGGGCAAATCCCGGCCGGTGCAGGATCAGGATCTGCCCCGGCGCGGTCTCCGCCGTTTCCTGCATCTGCAGCGCCTCGTGCAGGGCCGGATCGAAAGGGGTATCCTTGGGCGCGATGATCCGCACGCCGAGCGCCTTCAGCCCGGTTTCGAAGACATCGCGGATGTGGCGCAGCCCTTCGAGATGCTGCGCGATCCGTGGATCCCCGCAGCCGGGATCGGTGCGCGCGGTCTCGATGCCGAGTGCCAGCGCATCGAAGGCGGGGATGAGCGCCGCGATGGCGACCGCAACCCCTTGCTCGCGCCCTTCGGCCCGGGCGGCATTGGCGCGTTTGCGGGCGTTCTCGGTCTCGGCAAGCGCCCGTTTGAGCTGATCCGTCAGATTGTCGATCCGCTCCCTCGCCGCCGCGCCCTTCTCCGCCTCCGACACTTCGTTCCCGACAGCGACTGGGCTCCGATTCGGTGCCCTATGGGACGTTTCGGGAGAGGGAGATTGCTCTGTGATCTTCTCGTCGCCGTTTTCCATTCTGACCTCCATTCCAGGAATGCCGCCCCTGCGACCGCGCTGCGCGCCGAGGCGCCCGGACGGTGACGCGCCGCGGGGCCGCTTCGATGTCCTGTTGCAAGGATACCACGAAACGGCCGTCCCGGCTGCAGCCCCGCTCCGGGCAGAAAGATGGCCGGGGGAAGCCCGGCCAATCCCTCTCCGGTCAGTTCTGCCGTTGCCTATGCTGCCTTCACCGAGATCTTCTTCGGCTTGGCTTCGCTGGCGCGGGGCAGTTCGAGGCGCAGAACGCCGTTCTTGAAATCGGCCTTGATCTTCTTCTGATCGACCTCGTCGGAGAGGGTGAAGACCCGCGTGTAATCGCCCTCGCGATATTCCGAGGACAGCCGCCGATAGCCCTCCGGCGTATGGGGCTTCACCCGTCCCGTGAGGGTCAGCACCTGACGTTCGAGCGTCACGTCGATATCCTCGGCCGCGACGCCGGGCATGTCCGCGAGGATGACCGTGGTGCCGCCTTTCTCGAAGATATCGACCGCGGGGCTGAAGCTCATGCCGTCCGAGCCGTTGGCGCGACCGGAATCTTTCATCTCTCGGCTGCCTTGGGGTGTCAGTTCCTGTGCCATGAAATCCTCCTTTCCTGGCAGATGTTGGGTTGCGATTGCCTGTCAGGATGCCTTGATCTCGATGCGCCGGGGCTTGTCGTCCTCCGGGCGCTGCATCTCGATGGTCAGCACGCCATTGCGGAAACGCGCCTCGATCCGGTCTGAATCGATGCGGAACGGCAGTTCGATCGAACGCGAGAACGCGCCTGTCGGGCGTTCGCGCCGATACCAGGTACGCTCGCCGTCCTCGTCCTGTTCGGAATAGGAGCCTCTGATCGAGATCATCGTGTCCTTGACCGTCAGTTCGATGTCGTCCTCGGACAGGCCGGGCAGTTCCGCCGTCATCACGACACTGTCCTGTCCGGCCCAGAAATTCACCGGCGGGAAGACGGTCGCACGGCGTGCGGTGCCCAGCCCGTCGAAAAGACGGTTCATCTCGTTCTGCACCTGCCGCATTTCGGAAAAGGGATCCGACGCGGCATGGGATGCGAAGGGTGTGTGCAACATTTCTCTTTCCTCCTTTCCAAAGGTCGATGTGGCCCTGACCCTCCTGCGCCTATGGTGAAAACGGGCCATGAAGACGCAAGCGGCAGGCGATGTTCTTGCGGAGATGTCGGGGAGGCAGGTCGCAGGCTGGGGCGTGTGCACTACCGGCGCGCTTGGCTGATGCGCCCGCCGGAATGGCAACTCAAGGGGCGATCGCTGAATGAGCCAACCACCCGGTTCCACCACATTTGGGGACCCGCCCTCGGCACCCCCGAGATCGATGTGGGAAGCGCTCAGGGTTCTGTCAAGGATTGGTGTCAAGGTTTTTAACTTCACGATAACAGTGACTTGACTGGTTTCCCTGCCGTTCTCGGCCTGATGGTCGCTGCTCGCCTTTTGCCGGTTCGCCAGGCGAAGAACGGTTGCTATCGACCGGTCAGGCTTGCCCCCGGGCCCGGCCATTCTACCTTGAAAGGATCAGGACCGGGCAGGATCCATCCGCCGCCGGTCTCTACTGGCCGGAGAATGATACCGTGGAAACAAACCTCACCGTCAACAACGATCGCCAGACACTCGACCTTGACCCGCGCACCACGCTGCTCGACGCCCTGCGCCATCACCTCAGCCTGACCGGCACCAAGAAGGGCTGCGATCACGGGCAATGCGGGGCCTGCACGGTGCTGGTGAATGGCCGTCGCATCAACGCCTGCCTGTCGCTGCTCTGCATGCACGAGGGCGACGAGGTCACGACGATCGAAGGGCTGGGCGCGCCGGGGAATCTCAGCGATCTGCAAAAGAGCTTTGTCGCCGAAGACGGCTACCAATGCGGCTATTGCACGCCGGGACAGATCTGTTCGGCAACGGCAATGCTCAACGAGATTGCCGAGGGCTGGCCGAGCCACGTGACCGATGATCTGCAAGCGGACCCGACGTTAAGCACGGAGGAAATCGCGGAGCGGATGAGCGGCAATCTCTGTCGCTGCTCGGCCTATCCCAATATCGTGGCGGCGATCCGCAAGGCAGCGGGGGAGCGGACATGAGTCCTTTCGATTTTTCCCGCGCGGCCACTGCCGAAGAGGCCACGCGTCAGGCGGCGCAGGGGGCGACGTTCATCGCCGGGGGCACCAACCTGATCGACCTGATGAAGCTCGAGGTGATGGCCCCGGAGAGTCTGATCGATATCACCCGGCTTGACTTGAACGATATCGAGGAGACCGGAGAAGGCGGGCTGCGGATCGGGGCGCTGGTGAGCAACAGCGATCTGGCCAATGATGCGCGGATCCGGCGCGACTGGCCGGTGCTGAGCCGGGCGCTTCTGGCCGGGGCCAGCGGACAGTTGCGCAACAAGGCGACGACGGGGGGCAACCTGCTGCAGCGCACGCGGTGCCTCTATTTCTATGATCGTGCGATGGCCTGCAACAAGCGCGAACCGGGCAGCGGCTGCGCGGCGCGCGACGGGTTCAACCGGATCTTGGCGATCCTGGGAACTTCCGAACATTGCATTGCCACCCATCCGAGCGACATGGCCGTGGCGATGCTGGCGCTCGGGGCCGAGGTCGAGATCCGCTCTGCCTCCGGCGAGGACCGTAGCTTGCCGCTCGATGATCTCTATCTGCTGCCGGGGGATCGCCCGGACCGCGAGACCGTGCTGGCGCCGGGGGATCTGATCACCGCAGTGCGCCTGCCGCCGCCGGTGGCCGGGCGGCAGAGCTATCGCAAGGTGCGCGACCGGGCCTCCTATGCCTTCGCGCTGGTCTCCGTCGCGGGGATCGTCGCGCTGGATCAGGGGCGGATCGCCCGCGCGGATCTGGCTTTCGGCGGGCTCGCTCCGAAACCCTGGCGGGACCCGGATGTCGAGGCGGCGCTGATCGGCGAGCGGCCGTCTGCCGCGCTTTTCGAGAAGGCGGCGGACATCTTGCTCGCCCCGGCGCAGGGCCATGGCGCGAATGATTTCAAGATCCCCCTGGCGCGCCGGACCCTGGTCTCGGTGCTGGATGAACTGACGAAGGATGACGTGTCATGACCGAACATCTGAAGATAGATGCCCCCGCGACGGAGCGGCGGCTGGACGACATGGCGCAGGGGCTTGTCGGCGCCCCGCTTGACCGGCCGGAGGGGCCGCTGAAGGTGACCGGCAGGGCGACCTATGCCAACGAATGGCAGGTCGATGGCATGGTTCATGGCGTGATGGTGCGGGTGCCGGGCAACAGCGGTCGGGTCGTACTCGCCAACCGGGCCGAGGTGGCGGCGATGCCCGGGGTGCTGGCGGTGATTGATGATCCGCGGCTGCTGCGCAATCCGGCGCAGGGCACGGCCAACGAGGCGCCGGTGCAGGGTCCGCAGGAGGCCGCCTATCTCGGGCAGCTGATCGCGGTTGTCGTGGCGCAGCAATTCGAACAGGCGCGCCATGCGGCACAGCGGCTGGAAGTGACGCTGGAGGACGCAGAGAAGGTCGCGGTCGATCCCGCCGATGCGGCGCTCGAGCCGCAGGAGGATCAGACGGTCGCTCAGGGCGATCTCGACCGCGCGATGGCGGAGGCCGAACACGCGATCGACGTGACCTATACCACGCCCTCCCATTCCAGCGCGCCGATGGAGCCGCATGCCGCCATCGCCTCCTGGGAAGGCGAGCAGCTCACCCTGCGGGCCAGCTACCAGATGCTCAAATACAATCGCAACGAGCTTGCGGATGCGCTTGGCATTCATCCCGACAGGGTGCGCATTCTCTCGCCCTATGTGGGTGGCGGATTCGGTTCGAAACTGGGGCTGGCGCCGGAATCGGTCGCGGCGGCATTGGCCGCGCGGGAAACCGGGCGGCCGGTCTCCGTGGCGCTGATGCGGCCGCAGGTCTTCGAGGCGACGATGCGGCGCTCCGAGACGCTACAGCGTGTCCGCCTCGCTGCCGATGCGGAGGGCAGGCTCACCGGAGTAGGCCATGAAGCGCGGGTCTCTAACCTGCCGAGCGAGACCTTCGCCGAGCCGGTTCTGCAGGCCACGCATTTCCTCTACAGCGGCGCCCATCGCCATTCCTCGATGGATCTTGCACGGGTGCATCGGCTCTGCGCCGGATCGGTCCGCGCGCCCGGGGAGGCTGTCGGGGTGACGGTGCTGGAGAGCGCGATGGACGAGCTCGCCGCGAAGATCGGCATGGACCCGGTCGAGCTGCGGCGGCGCAACATCCCCGAGAAGGACCCGGTCTCCGGCAAAGAGTTTTCCTCCCGCCGTTTCCGCGAGGCATTGGACAGCGGGGCCGAGGCTTTCGGCTGGGTTGACCGGCCCGAGACAAGGACGCGGAGCGAGGGCGAATGGCTGATCGGGTATGGCATGGCCTCGGCGGCGCGGGTGAATATCCTGATGGAATCCCAAGCGAGGGTGCGGCTGGCGCCCGACGGATCGGTTCAGGTCGAGACCGACATGACCGATATCGGGACCGGGACCTATGCCATTCTCGGGCAGATTGCCGGGGAAATGCTGGGCCTGCCGATCGAGCGGGTGGAGGTGCGGCTCGGGGATACCGATCTGCCCCCGGCCTCGGGCTCCGGCGGTTCCTGGGGTGCCGCATCCAGCGGCACGTCGGTCTATGTCGCCTGTCAGGCGATCCGCACCATGATCGCCGAACGGCTCGGCGTCGCGGAAACCGATCTGACGCTCAAGGACGGGCAGGCCACCTTTGCGAACCAGACCCGCCCGCTTGCGGAGATCCTCGACGGGGACGAGATCGTCAAGGAGGGGCAGGTAACGCCGGGCGATACGTCCAAGGCGGTGCGGCAGGCCACCTTCGGCGCCTATTTCGCCGAGGTCGCGGTTCATGCCGCCAGCGGCGAGACCCGGGTGCGGCGGATGCATGGCAGCTTTGCCGCCGGGCGTATCCTCAATGCCAAGACAGCGCGGTCGCAATGTCTGGGCGGGATGATCTTCGGCATCGGCATGGCCCTGACGGAAGAGCTGGCATTCGATCCCCGGCACGGGCATGTGGTGAACCACAATCTCGCCGAATACCATGTTCCGGTGAATGCCGATGTGCCGCAGATCACCGTCGAATTGCTCGAGGAGCGCGACGACTGGGCCAATCCGCTGCAGGCAAAGGGCATTGGCGAGCTCGGCATCTGCGGCGCGGGGGCCGCCATCGTCAATGCGATCTATAATGCCACCGGTGTTCGGGTCCGTGATTATCCCGCCACGCTCGACAAGGTGATCGCCGGGATGTGATCGGTCGGCCCGCGATCAAACAGGAGGACCGGCTCGGCCTTTCGTTGCGAGAGGCCGACCCCTTGGCGGCGAGGCTGCGGCGGGACCCCTGCGCATCGAGATGTGCCCTTTCGCGCATTTGCGCTAGATAACCTTGCAGAAATCGAACTGGGCGCGCGTCATGGGTCAGCCAAATTACGTCTTCGTCGCCGGGTTGCACCGGTCGGGCACCAGCCTGCTGGCCTCGTTGATCGCGCAGCATCCCGACGTTGCCGCGATCTGCGATGCGCCCGTGCCGGAACAGGAGGGCGTCTTTTTGCAGGGGGCGATCCCGCATACCGCGCTGCACGGCGTGCCGGGAGAATTTGCCCATGATCCAACGCAGCATCTGACCGAGACGAGCCGCTTCAACAATCTCGAAACCTCGGAGCGGCTGAACCGTGACTGGGCGCTCTGGTTCGAGACAGGCCGCCCTTGGCGGCTGGAGAAATCGCCGGTGAACCTGCTGCGCTCCCGGCTCTACCAACAGCTTTTTCCGATGGCGCATTTCATCTTCGTGGTGCGCCATCCGCTCGCCGTCAGCCGCGCAACCGTGAAGTGGAACGCGAAGGGCGAGGCGGCGCTTCTTCAGCATTGGCAGGCGGCGCATCGGATCATGGCCGAGGATTTGCGATACCTGCATTGCGCGCTCGTGCTAAGATACGAGGATCTCTGCGCGGCGCCGCGACGGGAGATGGACCGTATCGCGGCGTTTCTGGATCTGCACCCCGGCCCGCTGCGGCAGGGGTTGGACCGGGTGACGGATGGCAACGCTCAATACCTGACGCGGCCTCCCGAGACCGCGCTACCCGAGGTCGCGGCGCGGCTGGGATATGGAAACGATGGAATAGCGGGGCCGCCGGCGGCAGAATTTTGCTGTCGTCACGTGCTCCGTTCCGTGCGGGAGAGCGTTGATCGATAGATCCGCTCTTCTTGACAATCGCGATGGGCAGGGAGGGCAATAACGGTCTGTCCGCAATGCCGGAGAAAGGTGGCATGAGAAGTTCGTTTGTATCCAGACTGGCGCGCAACATCGACCTGACGCCCGAGGAGCGTGCCTTTGCCGCGCTGATGGAGCAGGGCGAGCGGCAGGTGGCTGCGAAAACCGTTCTGCTGCGCGAGGGTGACGCGCTGGAAGAGCTGCATATCCTTCGCTACGGCTGGGCGGTGGTGCGCGGTCGCGTGATCAATGGCAGGGCGCCGATCCTGCGCATTTACCTGCCCGGAGAAATCATCGGCCTGGCGGAGCTGGGTCGGGTCAAGGCGGACCATATGCTGCAGATGCAGACCGACGGCGCGATCAGCACCTTCCGCCGCACCCTGATCCCACGGCTCTTTGCCGAGGCGCCGCGCCTCGCCGCGCTGCTGATGGCGTTGGGCAGCCTTGATCAGATCATCATGCGCGAGCGCATCGCCGCCCTGTCGCGGTTCGACAGCACCGCCCGGTTGATCCACTTCCTGCTGCTGATGCGCGACCGGCTCGCAAACGGCAGCGGCAACCGCTCGGCGCGGTTCGAGCTGCCCTTCAGCCAGCCGGAGTTGGCGGATCTGCTCGGGCTGACCCCTGTCTATGTCAACAAGGTGTTCAAGAGGCTGCGGGAACAGGGGCGGATCGAGGTCGATCGGCGCACGATCCGGCTTCTGGATGTTACGGGGATGGAGCGGCAGGTGGGCTATCGCGACCTGCACCAGGCACTCGATACCTCGTGGTTTCCGCTCAATGAGGTTGCCGAATAGGCGACAGTCGCGGCGTTCGAACGCGATTAGCCCGCGATCGCCCGGAGGCAACACGCTATTGGGGAAACATAGCTCTAGATTAGTGAATCGACCTGAGGCGCCGAAATTGAGGCGCGCCGCAGTAGACCCAGTGTAACCGCCCTCTAGATCCCTTGGCAATACGATACCGAATGGCGCTGCGGCAAACCCGTCCCGATCACGATCTTTTGCGGATCGTTGCGACGGCCCGAGAAGCCGCGCGCATCGGCCGGGCGATCCGTCGCCGGGTCATCCTGACATTTTTGAAGCGAAGGGGGTCACCCGATGTACATCTTGCACATGGCACTTGGCGGATGCCTTTCGGCACCTCCGGTCGATTACGGCCTTACCGAGGATACCGGCGGTCACATCGGCTATGTCCTCGGCGCGGCGATGGCGCAGGCGGCGCGGTCCGACGTTTCGCGCGTCGATATCGTGACACGCGCCTTTGACGGGTTCGGCGCGCGTTACCTTGCCGCGACGGAGAGGGTTTCGGAGAAATGCAGCATTCGCAGGCTCTTCACCGGCAATCCCGAATACCTCGAGAAAGAAGGTCTGGCGCGGGAGATCGCGCCGCTTGGCGATGCCTTCCTCGCGCAGTTGGAGGCAGGCCCGCGTCCCGATGTCATCCACGCGCATTTCGCCGATGCCGCGTCGATTGCACAGCGTGCCGCGGAGCGGTTCGCCATTCCGTGGATATATACGCCCCATTCTCTGGCGCTGGACAAACAGGCCTCGCTGGGGCCTGACGCGGCCGAACTCGATGCGCGGATCGCGCAGGAGCGCGCGGCGATCAGGGGTGCGTCCGCGATCATCGTATCCTCCCGCGACGAGGCGGAACGGCAGATCTCGGCCTATGACGAGGATGCCGCGGGCCGCTGCCACCGTGTCAATCCCGGGGTGATGCTGGCCGAGAACACCGGCACCGCGGCCGCGCAGCAATTGATTGCACCACTGCTGGATGCGCCGCAGAAACCGATCATCCTCGCCATAGCGCGCCCGGTGCGCAAAAAGAACCTCGCCGGGCTGGTGCGGGCCTATGCGGAGAGCCCGGCGCTGCAGGCACGGGCCAATCTGGTGATCCTTGCCGGGCAGCGTGAGGGCGACGGCCCGCCGGGATCGGTGATGCGCGAGCTGACCGATCTGGCAAGGGATCCGCGCCTGAAGGGACGGTTCGCCCTGCCGCCGCGCCATAGCCAGAAGGAAGTGCGTGCGCTCTATGCGCTGGCGGCGAGAAATGGCGTCTTCGTCAATCCCGCCTTCAACGAACCCTTCGGCCTCACGCTCGTCGAGGCCGCACAGGCGGGCGTGCCGCTGGTTGCGACGCGGATCGGCGGGCCGGTCGATATCCTCCCGGAGATCGGGCAGGGCGTGCTGGTCAATCCGCATGACGGTCGCGCGATCATCCAGGCCTGCAAGACACAGCTCAGCACCGGCGCATCGGAGCACGCTGCGGATGCAGTGCCGCGTGCCAGAGCGCTGTTTGACTGGGATAGATGGGCAGCGCGCAGCCTTGAGATCATCCGTGGCCTTGGCGCCCGCCGCATTGCGCCGCGCCGGGCGACGCATCTCTTTGCCAGCGATATCGACGGGACCCTGACCGGCTGTGCAACCGGTGCGCGCGAGTTCAGTCGATGGTGCAGCGAGCGGCCGCATGTCCGTTTCGCCTGCGTCACCGGCCGCTCCATCGGCGAGGCGCAGCGGGTTCTGGCCTGGTGGAACCTGCCGGAGCCGGAGGTATTCATCACCTCGGTCGGCAGCGAAATCTGGCGACGCGGCACCCGCGGGTTGCTTCTGTGTCACGATTATGCGGCGCGGATCGACAGGGACTGGCTGCCGATGGAGGTCGCACGGATCGCGGCGGAGCTCGGTCTCGCGTCGCAGCCGGACTATGAGCAGCGGCGCTGGAAGGTCTCCTTCATCGGCAGTGCGACGCAGGCCGAGAGCCTGAAGGCGGCGATGGACGCGGCAGGGTTGCAGGGACATGTCATCGCCTCGCATGAACGTTTCATCGACGTGCTTCCCGCCGAGGCGGGCAAGGCGGCGGCGATCCGCTTCGAACTGGCGCGGATGTCGCTCAGCCCCGATGAGTGCATGGTGGCCGGCGACAGCGGCAATGACCGGGACATGCTGGAATATTTCGCGCAGGCAGTGGTGCCTTCCAACGCCTATGCGGAGCTGGCGCAACTACGCAATCCCGGCCTGCATCGCAGCAAGCTCGCCCATGCGCGGGGCATCCTCGACGGGCTGCGGGCCTTCGAGACGCGCTCGGCGGCAGCGCTGACCGTGGCGGCCTGAACATGAAGGATCTACAGGATATCGCGGGATCCAAACCGCTGGGCTATTTCGTGCATCATCAGGGGCGCGGCCATGCCCTGCGCGCGGCGGCGATCCTCAATGCCCTGCCGATCTCGCGGCCGGTACGGCTGTTCTGTGCGCGCGACGATATCTTTCCGGAGCTGCGTGAAAACGTAAAGGTCGAGCGAATCCCCTCGCTGTTCGAGCGTCAGGGCGATGAACGGGGCAGCGTCGATAGCATTGACACGCCCGAAACCCTGCATTGCGCGCCGCTCGGCTGGCCCGGTATCCGCGAGGCAATGGCGCGGATCACCGGCTGGTTCGCCAGCGCCGATCCGGCACTGATGATCGTCGATGTCAGCGCGGAAATCGCGCAGTTATCCCGGATCTGCTCGGTGCCGCATGTGGCGGTGGTGCAGCACGGCGAGCGCGGCGATCCCGGGCACCGGGCGGGCTATGACGGGGCGGCGGGGCTGCTTTGCCCCTTTCATCGGTCCCTTGCGCAGCCCGAATGGCCGGAACGGCATCGCGCAAAGATGGGCTTTTTCGGAGGTCTCGGGGTCGATACGCATCTGCCGGAGCGCGCGGCCGCGCGCCGTCGGCTCGGCATTGCGGAGGACCGGCAGATCGCGCTGGTGATCACCGGCGGGGGCGGCAACGGGCTCAGCCAAGCACCGCTTTCTGTCGCGGCGCGTGCGCTGCCGGAATTCGACTGGATCACCATCGGCAAGGTGCAGCGCGACTGGCATGCCACCGAACCTGCCAACCTGAGCCATCGCGGCTGGGTGGAGGGCGGCGGTGATTATATCGCTGCGGCGGACCTCATCGTCGCCTCGACCGGCAACAGCACCTGCGGGCAGGTGCTGACCGCGGGCAAGCCGTGGATCGCCGTGCCCGAATGGCGCTATTTCGATGAACAGGTGGAAAAGGCCAAGGCGCTGGCCCGCGTCGGGGCCTGTACCCATCTGCCCTGGCTGCCCTCCAGCGCCGCGAGCTGGATCGACGCGGTGGACACCGCGAAGCGGCAACATTGCCCGGAACGCCAGAAGCGGCTCATCGACGCGGCCCCGGCGCAGGCTGCTGCCGATTGGGTCGAAACGCTGATCGCCCGGCTCTGGGGCGATGCGGACCGGTGTGATGACACTTATGAACAGAAGGATCTCAACCATGTCTGATGTTTCCGTCCTGACCATCTGCGCTGGGCGCAGGGATCACCTTGTCAATGTCATCAAAGGGCTGTGCGAACAGGAAGTGCCGCCCTCGGAGCTGGTGATCGGCGTCATGCAGGACGAGCTTTACCGCGACCTGCCGCGCGCGGGTTTTCCGATCCGCCAGATCGCGGTGCCGCCCGGCAGTGAAGGTCTGCCGCTGGCACACGCGCGCAACGAGGTCGCCAATGCAGCGCGGGGCGATTTGCTGGTGTTTGTCGATGTTGACTGTATCCCGAGCCGTCGGCTGATCGCGGATTACGCGGAACAGGCGCGTAGCCATTCCGGGCTGTTCATGGGCGAAGTCCGCTACCTGCCCGCCCATGCCACGGATGCGGGGATTGACGAGGCGCGTTTCAAAGAGCTTTCCGTGCGCCATTCGGACCGGCGCGGGCCACCCGAGGAAGGTGTCGAGCCCTGCCGCGACTATCGCTGTTTCTGGTCGTTGAATTTCGCGATGCGCGCGCAGGACTGGCGGCAATCCGGCGGTTTCGACGAGCGTTTTGTCGGCTATGGCGGCGAGGATACCGATTTTGGCAAGACATTGGCCGAGAAGGGCATGCCGATCTGGTGGCAGAAGGGGGCGCGGGTCTATCACCAATACCACGCCCATTGCATGCCGCCGATCCATCACATGCGCTCGGTCATCCGCAACGCGGAGCTGTTTGCAGAGAAATGGGGCTATCGCACCATGGAGCATTGGCTGCATGCCTTCCGGCTTCTGGGATTGATCCGCAATACGCCAGGCGGGCTGGAGATCATGCGCGAGCCGGGCCCGGAGGATTTCGAGCTTTGCCGTCAGCAGGCCCACCAGCCTTACGCCAATACCCGCAAGGTGATCGACATGCTGGAGCAGCGCCATTGCGAAGGGGCGGATGAGCTGGAGCGTCAGCGCGAGGTGGCGCGGGCAGAGGCCGACATGATCGACATCGCGGCGGAATGATCCGATGCACCGTTTGAAGATCGCCCTCATCGCCCATATCCGCCATCCCATCGCGGAGCCGTTCATGGGCGGGATGGAGGCTCATTCCTTCCAGCTGGCCAAGTCGCTGAGCGCGGCGGGACATGAGGTGACGCTGTTTGCAACGGGCGACAGCAAGGCAGCGGGGCGGCTGTTTCCGCTGCTGGAACAGCATTATGACCGCCGCTATCCCTGGCATGAGTTTCATGGAACGGAGGTGCTCAACGCCTTGCTGGACGAGGCTTTCGGCAAGCTGCTGCCGGAGCTGGCCGGCTTTGACGTGGTGCATAACAACAGCCTGCACCGCTATCCGCCGCGACTGTCGCGGCGAGACCGGATTCCCATGGTCACCTCGCTGCATATTCCGCCCTTCGATGCGCTGCGCCGTGCCGTTCATGCCTCCGCCGCGCCCTGGTGCCGCTTCACCGTCTGTTCGCAGCAACAGCGCGCCATATGGTGGCCCGGCGGGGCGCCGCCGGAGGCGCATGTGCTCTATAACGGGATCGATCTCGAGCGTTTCGCCTTCCGGCCCCGGGGCAATGGGCGCGGCATCTGGGCCGGGCGGATCACCCCGACCAAGGGCACCCATATCGCCGTTGCGGCGGCACGGCGGGCCGGGATCGGGCTGTCGATCTACGGCACGATCGAACACCGCGATTACTTCGAAACCGAGGTGAAACCGCTTTTGGGTGGCGACATACGCTACGAAGGACATCTGGAGACGGGAGAGCTGGCGGAGGCCATGGCGGCTGCATCGGTGTTGTTGTTCACGCCGCTCTGGCAGGAGCCCTTCGGCCTCGTCGCGGCAGAGGCGATGGCCTGCGGCGTGCCGGTGGCCAGCCTCGACAATGGCGCTTCCCGCGAGATCGTCGGGCCCGGGGGCGCGCTGGCAACGGAAGACACGGCCGAGGCCCTTGCGGCGGCGATCGAGGTCGCGTTGACGCGCGAGCGGCGCGATGTGCGCCGCTGGGCGGTCTCGCGCTATGGTCAGTCGGCGATGATCGACAGCTGCCTGCGGCTCTATGGACAGGCGATGCAGGGCGTGGATGCGCCCGCCGCGCCGGTCGCCTTCGAGCCGAGCATGTTGCCGCAACGCCCCGAACCTCAGACCGTTACAGCGGCCTGATCGCCGGGGCGCAGCAAAAAGCCCCGCGAGATGCGGGGCTTTTTTTCGGCTTCGCCACATCCGCTCGGCGGTGGCATGAACCTTCTTTCCTTCCGTCAGGCTGCGTTATTCCGCCTGGTAGCTGCCGGGCTTGTGGCTGCCAGACAGGCTGCCCCTGCCATGGCCGGTAAGCCCGCCGGAGACCGCCTGGGTGGCTTCCGCCGCCAATTCCTCGGGCAGGATCAGGTTCAGCACGATGGCGATCAGCGCTGCGGGGAGCAGGCCGCTGGTCATCAGGATGCGCAGCGTGTCGGGCAGGTATTGCACGGCCAGAGGATCGAGCTGCAGGCCGAGCCCGACCGAGAGGGAGATCGCGAAGATCACCATGTTGCGGCGGTTCCAGTTCACGTCCGAGAGCATCGAGATACCGGCCGCAACGACCATTCCGAACATCACGATCACACCGCCGCCGAGCACTTCGATCGGGATGGTGCGGATCACCGCGCCGACCTTGGGCACCAGCCCGCAGACGATCAGGAAGAGCCCGCCGATGGTCACGACATGGCGGCTCATCACCCCGGTCATTGCGATCAGCCCGACGTTCTGGCTGAACGAGGTGTTCGGGAAACCGCCGAAAATCCCGGCCACGGCGCTGCCGATACCGTCGGCATAGGTGGCGCCGGTGATTTCCTTGTCGGTGGCCTCGCGCCCGGCGCCGCCCTTGGTGATGCCCGAAACGTCTCCGACGGTTTCCACGGCTGAGACGAAGGCCATCAGGCAAAAGCCGACGATCGCGGCGAAGCTCATTTCGATCCCGTATTTGAACGGCACCGGGAAAGCGAAGGGCGCCGCACGCTCCCAGCTCGTGGCGATGCCGTCGAACGTGACCATGCCCATGGCCATGGCATAGAAATAACCGACGATGATGCCGATCACCACGGCGGAGACCGACAGCATGCCGCGGGCGAAGAACTTCAGCCCGAGGGTGACGAAGATGACCACCAGCGCGACGGACCAGTTGAGCAGGCTGCCGTATTCCGGCTTGCCGATGGCCGGGACACCGCCGGCCGCATATTGGATACCGACCTTGACAAGCGCCAGACCGATCATCGTGACGACGAGCCCGGTGACCAGCGGCGGCAGGGCGAAGCGGATCTTGCCGATCACGGAGCCGAGCAGGGAATGGAACAACCCGCCGATCAGCACGCCGCCGAACAGCGCCGGGAGCGCCTCGACGCCCTTTCCGGCCACCAGCGGAATCATGATCGGAATGAAGGCGAAGCTGGTGCCCTGCACGATCGGCAGGCGCGCGCCCACGGGGCCCATGCCGATGGTCTGGAACAGCGTGGCAATGCCCGCAAACAGCATCGACATCTGAATCAGATAGGTCATGTCCGGAAAACCCTGCGCGCCCGCATCCGAGCCGAAGCCGAAACCGGCGGCGCCCGCGACGATGATCGCCGGTGTCACATTCGAAACGAACATGGCCAGCACATGCTGGATTCCCAGCGGCACGGCCTTGTGCAGGGCTGGCGTGTAATTTGGGTCGCGGAGCTGTTCCGGGGTCCCGATTGAAGTGTCAGCCATTTTCATCTCCCTATGGACTGTCCGTTGCGCCGCAGTTTGTCCGCGGTCATCTTCTGAGCGTTTGGCCTCACGCGTTCACTTGCCAAGGTCGGTCGAACCAATGTTCCTCGAGATTGGCACCCTCGCCGATCCGGTCGATCACGGCGAAGAGGCCCGGGTCCTGCAGCGGGCAGAGGACCCCGTGCCAGACGTTGCGATGCAGGTTCACCCCCTGACCGGGCTGGGCGAGGAAGGCGCGGGGCTGGCCCGGCTTGCCGCCGTCATCGTCAGCGACGACCACGAGATACGGGTTCTGATGCATCGGCACGAAGGCCTGACTGCCTTCGGGGTGGCGCTCCATCATCTCCAGCGTGAAGGGCAGGGTGCGGGCCTGCGCGTTGAACACGCTGATCCCGGCGCGGCCATCGGCGAAGTCGAGCCGGGCCCGGTCGTGATGCCGCCCGCAGAGGCCCTGGTTGATCATCTTGTCGGGTTCACCGACGGCTTCGAGCACCTCGCCGAATGCCGCGAAATCCGCGGCATTCAGTGGTTTGGCGTGCAGATCGCGGCTCATGGCAGCAGATCCTTGAGGCGGAACTCCGCGATGCGCTCGACCTGACGGCAGGCTTCCGCGAATTCGGTGTCGCGGTCGTTCCCGATGCGGCGTTTGAAGGTTTCGAGGATGCCAGCCTTGTCGTGATCTCGCACCGCGATGATGAAGGGGAACCCGTGCTTGGCCACATAGGCCTCGTTCATCTCGGTGAAGGTCGCGCGTTCAGCGTCGGTCAGCGCATCGAGCCCCGCAGCGGCCTGCTCGCTGGTGCTTTCCGCGGTCAGACGCTTGGCCTGAGCCAGTTTGCCCGCCAGATCCGGATGCGCGCTCAGCACGCCGAGCCGCTGTTCGTCCGAGGCGGAACGGAACACCCGCGCCAGCGCATTATGCAGACCGATGGCGGTGTCATGGGCCGCGCCGAGCTCCAGTTCGTGGGCGCCCTCCGCGATCCAGGGTGAATGTTCGAAAATGCTGCCATAGGTCGCTACGAAGGTCTCGCGGTCCATCTCGCTGGGCCGGTCGAAGCGCTGATGTGGATGCACCACGGCCCAGTGATCGGCGATCTGCTCGCGGGTGGCGAACCAGACATCCGCATGGCTTTGCGCGAATTCGATGAAGTTGCGCAAAGCCTCGACCCGGCCGGGGCGGCCCATCAGGCGGCAATGCAGACCGATCGAGAGCATCTTCGGCTGGCCTTCCTCCCCCTCGCGGTAGAGGGCGGTAAAGCTGTCCTTGAGATACTCGAAGAACTGGGTGCCGGAGTTGAAGCCCTGCGGCGTCGCGAAGCGCATGTCGTTGGCGTCGAGCGTATAGGGCACGATAAGCTGGTCCCGCTCACCGAATTCCATCCAGTAGGGCAGGTCATCGGCATAGGTATCGGCGACATAGGCGAATTGCCCGGTCTCGGCGGCCAGACGCACGGTATTGTCCGAGCAGCGCCCGGTGTACCAGCCGCGCGGCGGCTTTCCCGTGACCTCGGTATGCAGGCGGATCGCCTCGGCCATGTCGGCGGCCTCGCTCTCGGGATCGGCATCCTTGTATTCGATCCACTTCAGCCCGTGGCTCGCCATCTCCCAGCCCGCATCCTGCATGGCGCGGACCTGCACCGGCGAACGGGCCAGCGCGGTTGCGACGCCGTAGACGGTGATCGGCAGGTCCTTCAGCAGCCGGTGCAGCCGCCAGAACCCGGCGCGCGCACCGTATTCATAGATCGATTCCATGTTCCAGTGGCGCTGCCCGGGCCATTGCGCGGCACCGACGATTTCTGACAGGAAGGCTTCGGAGGCGGCGTCGTCATGCAGGATGTTATTCTCGCCACCTTCCTCATAATTAAGGACAATCTGCACTGCGATCTTGGCATTCCCCGGCCATTTCGGGTGGGGTGGCGTCTGGCCATAACCATGCATGTCGCGCGGGTATCGTGTCATCTATAAGCTCCTTGGTCGGTATCATGATAATCGAGAAGATTGGATTTCTCTTTCAATTTTAATCTGAAAGACTGTCAAGAAATCTTCACTTTCGATTTTCCGGCGGCGCTGCGCATTGTGCCATCGCTGCAAGGAGAGGTTTAGGAAATGTCCGGTTATTTGACGACCCATGTTCTCGACACTGCCCGGGGCTGCCCGGCCGAAGGTCTTGAAATCGAGCTTTATAGCGTGAATGGCAATGAGCGCACAGCGCTGCGCCGCCTCCGGACCAATGCCGACGG
Source organism: Sulfitobacter aestuarii (assembly GCF_042685005.1). NCBI lineage: Bacteria > Pseudomonadati > Pseudomonadota > Alphaproteobacteria > Rhodobacterales > Roseobacteraceae > Sulfitobacter > Sulfitobacter aestuarii. The sequence continues at coordinate 130,077 of NZ_JBHUMP010000011.1, forward strand.
GCGCACCGATGAACAGATCCTGCCCGAAGCCGAATTCGCGACCGGCACCTATGAGCTGGTGTTCCATTGCGGCGATTACCTCGATCGCTGCGGCACGCCACCGGAAAGCCCGCGTTTCCTCGATGTCGTGCCGCTGCGCTTCGGCATGTCAGAGGCGGCGCATTATCATGTACCGCTGCTGCTTTCGCCCTTCGGCTATTCGACCTATCGCGGCAGCTGAGCCGTTCAGGCGGTATCGCTCGCCCCCAACGCGGTTTCCATCCGCGCGATCATGAATTCCATGAACATCCGGGCCTTCGGGTCCTGATGGCGGCGATGGGTATAGAGACAGGCCATCTGCACCGGCAGCGGCGGGGTCTTCTCCGCGACCCGAACCAGCGCGCCCGAGCGAAGGTCATCGGCGATTTCGAAGACCGGTTTCATGGCGATCCCGGCACCCGCCAGCGCCCAGTCGGTCAGCACGTCGCCGTCATCGCTTTCGAACCGCCCCCGGACGTCGTATTTCACCGGCCCTTCCGGACCCTGCAGGAACCACTGGAACTCGGTGGCGCCGGGAAAGCGCAGATTGAGGCAATTATGCTGCCCGCGGTCGATCTCGGCGCCGGAGCTCGGGTGGCCATGTTGCGCGACATAGGCGGGGCTGGCGCAGAGCACTCTTTCGCAATCGGCGATCTTGCGGATCCGCAGGGTCGAATCCTCCGGGCGGCCGAGGAAGAACGCCACGTCGAGCCCTTCCGCGGTCAGGTCGAGCTTGCGGTCGCTGAGCCTGAGCCGCACGTCGACCAGCGGATATTTTTCAGCGAATTCGGGCATATGCGGCGCGATCAGCCGCCGCCCCATGCCGAGGGGCGCGGCGATATGCAACGTGCCGCGCGGATTCTCCGTGACATCGCCGATCCCGGCTTCGGCCTCTTCCACCGAGGCGAGGATGTTGCGCGCGCCCTCATAGAAGATCGTCCCCTGCTCGGTCGCCGAAAGGCTGCGCGTTGTACGCTGGAACAGCCGGACCCCGAGATGCGCCTCCAATTGGGTGATCCGCGCCGAAGCCACCGCGGGCGAGATCCGCTGGTCCCGGGCCGCCGCCGACATGCTGCCGAGTTCGTAGATGCGGACGAATGTGCGGATGTTGTCGAGATAGGACATTGTTCGAAAACTTTTGATAGAGCTTGCTGAATGCCAAATGTAGCGGGAAAATGACGGAATGAATAGGCTGCCCCGGTACTCAGGAGGAAATTGGCGATGAGTGACATTGCAATCATGTGGGACTGGATCGGCTTTGCCGTTCGCTGGCTACATCTCATCACGGCGATGGCGTGGATCGGTGCGTCTTTCTATTTCGTGGCGCTCGATCTCGGGCTGAAGAAGGCCCCGAACATGCCGGTGGGCGCCCATGGCGAGGAATGGCAGGTCCATGGCGGCGGCTTCTATCACATCCAGAAATACCTGGTCGCGCCCGAGAACATGCCCGAGCATCTGATCTGGCATAAATGGCAGAGCTACATGACCTGGGTCTCCGGTGCCGCGCTGCTGATGATCGTCTATTGGGCCGGGGCGGAGCTCTACCTGATCGATCTTAGCAAGGCCGATCTCAGTGTCTTCCAGGCGATCCTGATCTCCGCCGGTTCGCTGACCATCGGCTGGATCTGCTATGATTTCCTGTGCAAATCCGGGCTTGGCGAGCGTCCGACCTTCCTGATGGTGCTGCTCTTCGTGCTGCTGGTGGTGATGGCCTGGGGCTATAACCAGATCTTCACCGGCCGCGCCGCGCTGCTCCATCTCGGCGCCTTCACCGCCACGATCATGACCGCCAACGTGTTCTTCATCATCATGCCGAACCAGCGCATCGTGGTTAAGGATCTCAAGGAGGGCCGCACGCCGGATGCAAAATACGGCAAGATCGCCAAGCTGCGCTCCACCCACAACAATTACCTGACGCTGCCGGTAATCTTTCTGATGCTGAGCAACCACTACCCGCTCGCCTTCGCCACCGAATACAACTGGCTGATCGCGGCGCTGGTGTTCCTCATGGGGGTGACGATCCGGCACTACTTCAACACGATGCACGCGACCGGCAAGGGGCCGCACTGGACCTGGCTGGCGACAGCGCTGCTCTTCGTCGCGATCATGTGGCTCTCCACCGCGCCGTTGATGCAGGACACCACCGAAGCGGCCGAAGCGCGGCCGCTGACCGCCACCGAGCAGCGTTTCGCCAGCGCCGAGGGCTTTGAGGAGATAAGCAACATCATCCCCGGCCGCTGTGCCATGTGCCACACCCGCGAGCCGTTATACGAAGGGATCCGCCGCGCGCCCAAGGGGCTGCTGCTCGAAACCCCGTCAGACATCGCGCGGGCGGCGCGTGAGATCTACATCCAGGCCGGGGTGAGCAATGCCATGCCCCCGGCCAATGTGTCCTTCATGGAAGAGGAGGAGCGCCGGGCAATCATCCGCTGGTACCGCAATGCGACGTCGGATGACCCTCTCGAAGTTGCGGCGCAATAGGCGACACGAAGCGCCACCCGACCTTCTTGTTGATTTTTTTGGCTGGGCTTCGGGGAGATGACGGCATTGCCATCGCATCTGTGGTTTGAAAAGGTGGCGAGCCGTGGAGGACTCGAACCCCCGACCTGAGAATTAGAAGTTCCCTGCTCTAATCCAGCTGAGCTAACGGCCCGTATGTGCCTTCCCTATTCATAGAAGGCGGCGGTAATGTCAATAACGGCTGCATGTTCCTGATATCTCGATTGCGTCATCGTTGCATTAGGCGGCAGGACTCGCGCTTTGGCTGCTCTCCCGCGGGAACCGAGGCTTGCGTGGCGCGTTTCAGAGCATGAGCATCACCCAACTTTCCCGCTTCCTCGCGTTTTTCTGCATCATTGCCGCTTCGGCCGCCCAGGCCGAGAAGGTCGGCAGCGTCGATGTCGACTGGCTCGGCAATGACATCACCGTCGAGGCCCTGGCCGATCCCAAGGTCAAGGGGGTCACCTGTCATCTGAGCTTTTTCGAACGCGGGTTGATCGACCGGTTGCAGAAGGGCAACTGGTTCGAGGATCCGTCCAATTCATCAATTTCCTGCCGCCAGACAGGGCCGATCGAGATCGGCGATATCGAGATGGACGAGGAAGGCGAAGACGTGTTCAGCGAGCGCCGGTCGATCATTTTCAAGACGCTTCGGGTAAAACGGATCTATGACGAGACCAACCGGACGCTGATCTACATCAGCCATGCGCGCGATGTTCAGAACGGCTCGGCGAAAATGTCGATGTCGACCGTGCCGCTTTACCAGGCCGGTAAGTGACGGCATCGGCCCTGCTTTAGACCCCATGATCGCCGTGTGAGCTGACTGGCTCGGCGGCCTCTCCCGCGGCATTCTCCGTTCGAGGGTTGCG